>DASVMB010000510.1:0-8175 GCA_036384575.1 Bacillota bacterium | reverse complement strand
CAGAACAAACGATTTGTGTTTCCAAGGATGAATACAGAAAACTTAAGACAGCCGGCATTAAAAGCACAAATTTAAACGCCATTTATAACGGGGTTCCTGATCAAGAGTTTTCAACCGATGAGGCTCATCGAAAATTATCACTGTCCCCAAATCTACCGGTGATCGGTTGTGTGGCTAGGCTGGAACAGCCCAAGGGAATTGAGTATTTAATCAAGGCTTGCGGAATCTTGATTGAAAGGGGAATTGCAGTCCAGTTGGTGTTAATTGGTTGGGGCAGCGAAGAATACCGGTTGAGGAAAATTGCCAGTGAATACCCGAATCTCCCCGTGGTGTTTACCGGAGCTTTGGAAGAAACCGGTCCTTATTATAAACTCTTTAACCTTTACGTTCAACCTTCACTCGTCGAACCGTTAGGAATTACGGCAATTGAAGCGATGCGAGCCGGCTTGCCGGTAATCGCCAGCCAAGTGGGGGGACTCGCTGAATTAGTTATTGATAATGAAACCGGCGTTTTAATCCCACCGGGGAATGCGGATGCAATTTCAGAGGCAATTCGAAAGCTGTTGGAAGATCAAGCTCTCGCTCAAAAAATGGGCCAAGCCGGTCGGAAACGCTTTTTAAACTATTTTATGGTGGAACAAACCACCAGGAAAACAGTGGAGGTTTATGAAAAAGCTTTAAAATACTCCGATGGAATAACAATTTTTCCGGGTTGAAGGGTTTCTTTGGTAACTAGAAACCGCTTGATATCGACCTTATCCATATTCACGGTGCGTTGCAATTAATTTATATGTATAATCAACCATTCCGGAAGCCGGCGGAGTAATGGTTTAACAATATTGGAATGGTTAATAGACCTTGGAAACCACGAACTCCACGCAACGGGAAGGAAGGATCCGTTTCAAAAAAGCAATGATTTTGTAAGAACCGCCAATAACCGTGCGGATCGGCGGATTTTTCCGCCGCAGCATTTTTGCGACGACCCTGAGGATGGTTTTTGGTTCCGGTCCGTTCTGTTCCGAACGGGCCATCTCTTGAATGGAGCGGGTGAAACGCTCCTTATAAATGGAATCCCCCGCTGCGGCCACGGCTTGGCGGTTGGCGGTAAAGCCGGTTTTCGTGTCGCCGGGTTCTACCATGGTTACCCGGATTCCGAAGGGTTTTACCTCCATGCGCAAAGCTTCAGTCAATGCTTCGACCGCATATTTGCTGGCGCTGTACATCGATTGAAACGGAATCGAGATGAGGCCCGCTACAGAGCTGACATTGATGATCAATCCTTTGTGTTGGCGGCGCATAATCGGAACCACCTGGTTGCACATGCGCAGCACGCCGAAGAAATTGGTATCGAACTGTTGTTGGGCTTCGGCGGCGGTGGTATCTTCCACGGAGCCTGCGATACCGTAACCGGCATTGTTGATCAAAACATGCAGCGCCCCTTCCCGTCCGATGATGTATTCAAGTGCCTTACGGATTGATTCGTCGGAGCGGACGTCAAGTTGGATCATTCTAAGAAAACCGCCGTTTTGGCTCGTTTGAAACAGTTCCGCTTCCTGAGTAACCGGTTGTCGGGTCGTGCCGTAAACCTTATAACCTTTGGACATTAAAAAGTTCGCCAATGTTTTCCCAATACCTGAAGAAGCACCGGTGATTAAGATTACTTCTCCGTAAACCGTGTTCATGGCAGACTCCTTTTACCGCGGATTTAGATTTTCGATGATTGCAAATTTATTCGCTACGAATTCCAATCATCCTGCATGTTGAGATACCAGAGTCCGGTTTTATTATTGAAAACGATATAAAAACTGGTAGTAAAGTGTAATTCTGTGATACAATATTTTTAGCATTTTTTGATGAAGCAAGTTCAAGACAGGATTGGTTCGTTTGCATCATCACCAAAACGATTCTTATCACGATCAACGTAAAAATATAGAATAAGGGAATATTTAAGGAGGAGTTTTCTACTCGATGGATATCTTTGAAAAGTGTTTTAATTTTACTGCAGCCAAAGAGGTTATGCAGGCTGGAATTTATCCTTATTTTCATGAACTTGAAACCAAACAGGATACGGAAGTCGTGATCAACGGCAAACGGACCATTATGATCGGATCCAACAATTATTTGGGACTGACTTCAGACCCGCGGGTAATCAAAGCCGCCATGGAAGCCACGGAAAAGTATGGTTCGGGATGCACCGGCTCACGCCTGCTGAACGGTACATTGAAGCTCCATGTGGAATTGGAAAAACGGTTGGCCGAGTTCCTGCAGAAGGATAATACCCTTACCTTCAGCACCGGATTCCAGACCAATCTGGGGATCATCTCCGGTTTGGCCGGCCGGAACGATTACATTATCGGTGATAAAAAGAATCACGCCAGTATCGTCGATGCTTGCCGGCTCAGTTTTGCGAAGTTCCTCAAATATGAACATAACGATATGGAGGATTTGGAGCGGATTTTGAAATCGGTTCCCGAGACCGCCGGGAAGCTGATAGTTACCGACGGTGTCTTCAGCGTGGAAGGCGAGATCTGCAAATTGCCCGAGATTGTAAAACTAGCCCGCAAGTATGGAGCCCGGATTATGGTTGACGATGCTCATGGTTTGGGAGTATTGGGCAAACACGGTCGGGGCACCGGAGAATATTTTGGGCTTGAGGATGAAGTGGATGTCATCATGGTGACATTCAGTAAATCCCTGGCTAGTCTGGGCGGATGCGTTGCCGCGCGTGAAGAGGTAATCCACTACCTGAAACATAATTCCCGTCCGTTCCTCTTTAGCGCCTCGATCCCACCGGCGAACGCCGCTGCGGCCTTAAAGGCCTTGGAGATATTGGAATCGGAACCGGAACGAATCACTCGGCTGGCGGAGAACGCTAATTTCATGCGTCAAGGCTTTAAAAAGCTTGGTTTGAATATCGTTGACGCTCCAACGCCGATCATTCCGGTATTGACATATGAAGATGAGGCGACATTTGTTTACACCAAGCGCCTCTTGGAAGAAGGCGTTTATGTCAATCCGTTTGTATCGCCCGGAACCCCGCCAGGACAGGCAATCTTACGGACTAGTTATACGGCGACCCACACTCGGGAACAATTGGAGTATGCCCTTAAAGCTTTCGAAAAGGTATTTGGTGTAAAGAAGTGATGGGTGGGAACTGCTGAGAAAAGTAAGCAATTTCATTTTGGGAGGTTACGATGCGTAAATTAAGCGTTCTGGTGGTTGCGGTGTTACTATTAATGCTGGCGGCGTGGCCGGCTTATGCGGATGAGACCTTGCTGAGCGGGGATGTCGATAACGGAGGTTTCGGCGGACCGGGGATGAAATTTACCCAGGTGAATGGGACCGCAGGCACACTGGTGGGCGGTTCCGGCGGCTGGTTGATTGACCACCAATTGTTGATTGGCGGCGGCGGTTACGGGTTGGCCGGGAAGATTAAAGCTCCGGCTTCGGCCCAACCTTCCGATACTACACTGTATATCAATATGGGTTATGGCGGGCTGGTGATGGAGTATACCCCGAACTCCGGCAAGCTTTATCATTTGGATTACAGCCTCTTGATCGGCGGAGGCTATGTAAGTTACGCCAAGAGTAACTACGATCCGAATTTTGATCAACCGGGAACCACCTTTTTTGTGGCTGAGCCCGGAGTAAGACTTACTCTGAACGTTTCGGATTATTTCCGGGCGGGAGTGGGAGCCAGTTACCGTTATGTCAACGGTGTTGAATTGACCGGGTTGGATAGCGCGGCTTTGAGCGGTGTAAGCGCCAATCTGTTCTTCACGTTTGGCCAGTTCTAATCAATATGCCGATGACGTGTTCCCGTATCATTGGCCAAAATATTCGTTATCATAAATAACCCGATTAAAATGATAAGGCGTACCTTTTCCGGTACGCCTTTGATTTATCATGGGATTCATATCCACGATCCGTTTAAAGCTTGGAGTCCCGGGCTGGAACGCCGTCCGCCGTCAAGAGCAGCCGGTACATTTCCGGCCGGCGATCCCGGAAGACTCCCCAGGAGATTCGCTGCTTCTCAATGGCATCCAAATCGAAGCTGGCGGTGAGAACGGTCTCGGAACTCCGGTCCGCTTCGGTTAATTTGGCGCCGGTATGATCGGTGATAAAAGAGGAGCCGTAAAAGGTGATACTGGAGCCCCTGACAGTTTCGGTGCCGATCCGGTTGGCAGCGATGACCGGTATAATGTTTGCCGCTGCATGGCCTTGCATGCAAGTCTGCCAATGAAATTTGGAATCGATATCGGCCTCGGCAGGTTCGGAACCGATGGCTGTAGGATACAGTAATAGTTCGGCCCCTTGTAACGCCATGCAACGGGCGGTTTCCGGGAACCACTGGTCCCAGCAGATTCCCACTCCGATCCGGGCATAACGGGTTTGCCAGACTTGAAAACCGGTATCCCCGGGGTGAAAATAAAATTTTTCTTCATATCCGGGACCGCAGGGAATATGGGTTTTGCGATAGATTCCCAGCATCTTTCCATCGGCGTCGATGATAGCCGCCGAATTGTAAAAGATATTCCGGCTCCGCTCGAAGAAACTTACGGGGAGCACCAACCGAAGTTCCCGGGCTAAAGCCTGACAACATAGCACGGCCGGACTTGCTTCGGGTACGGTGGCCCATTCAAAGTAGGCGGTGGACTCCTCCTGGCAGAAATAGGGTGTGGCAAAAAGCTCTTGAAGCAATACGATCTGTGCTCCCCGGGCCGCCGCTTCACGAACCAGGCGTTCGGCGGTTTCAAGATTTTGCTCAAGCCTCCGGGAACAGGCCATTTGAATTGCAGCCACAGTAACTTGACGCATGAACGAATCCCTCCCTTCGGTTTTAGAAACAATTAAGGCTGATTGGAGTAAGGTGTACCGGTAGGCACTTGCTGGGTAAGGCAATGGATATTGCCCCCGCCCCGGGCAATGATGCTGCCGTTTACCGGAACGATGCGCCGATCTGGAAAGACCTGTTGCATGGTAGCGATTGCCGCCTGGTCGGTGGCTCGTGCGGCGCCGCCAAAAACCGGCATCACGATTCCACCGTTAACAAAGTAAAAATTGAGATAGCTGAGAGTCAGGCGGACATCCTGGTAATATGCGGCCGGTGGTTGTTCGATCGGAATCACCCGAAAAGGTTTTCCCTGATTGTCGGTAGCCGCATTTAGAATCTCCAAGTTTAGTTGGGATATTTCATAATTGGGATCGGCCGGATCGCGGCAGACTTGGGTCAAGATGCAACCCGGCGCGGCAAAACATGCCACATTGTCGATATGGCCGTCGGTATCATCTCCGGTCCAACCCTGGGGTAGCCAGATAATCTGTCTTACTTGGAGATAGGATCTTAATAAGGTTTCAATCTTTTCCCGTGATAGGCCGGGATTGCGATTGGGATTTAAAAGGCAGCTTTCAGTGGTTAGCAGGTTTCCGGCGCCGTCCACATGGATCGAACCGCCCTCTAAAACGATGGGCGCGTTGAAACAAGGGATCCCCATATTACGCAAGACTTCCGGGGCAACTTGGTTATCCATTTCGAATGGAAATTTTCCGCCCCAGGCGTTAAAGATCCAATTGATCCCCGCGATTTCACCGGAGTTATTCTTCACGAAGGTCGGGCCATTATCCCGCATCCAGGAATCGTTATGTTCGAGAGGAAGAATCGATACTCCCGGACCGCAATGCGCGGTTGCTTCCGCCACGCGATCCGGCCGGACTACTAGCGTTACCGGCTCAAAAAAAGTAATCGCCCGGAGGATCTCCACATATGCAGGCAGAATTTCGCTAAACGGCTCAGGCCATTCGGCCTCTAAAACAGGCCATTCCATTAAGGTCCGGGCGTGGCTATTCCATTCCGGCGGCATCCCCAAACCTAAATCTGCTGGATACATCGTTCTGTACACCTCAACATAAAATTTCGCATTGTCTATTGTAACATAAATCAGGGTGATTACAAAGCGTTGGCTGTAAGTTCATAGGTAGTCGGAATATTTTGGATTCAGGTTGTTCAAATATTTGATTTGACGCCAGCTTTCGCACTGGGGAGAGAAAGGAAAACTGAGGTATCCCGATTTTCTTCACTGGTGATATCAATCTTGCCGCCATGTTTCTTCACAATAGTTTGGCAATATGAAAGGCCAAGCCCGTAATTTTGGTGTTTATCATCCGGACCTTTGGTGGTGAAGAATGGTTCGAAGACTCGTGGCAGGTTCTTTTTGGGGATTCCTTTGCCGGTATCATGGATTGCGACTGTCGTTAGTTTTTTTGTTGCAGAGGGTGTCAACGGTTAAGTTTCCCCCGTTTTCCATTGCCTCAACCGCGTTTTTTAAGATATTGATCAAGACTTCCTTCAAAGATAATATCGTATATTTCATTCGCTAAAAAAACGGGTTTCCTTGATGTTTCTTGAGGGGGAATGTTAAAGTTATTTTTGTCAGGCTTTGATATGCTATTGCATAACTCTATGCTATAATACATATAAAGATAGAACCAAGTAATATGTCGTTTATTGATCCGGCAGCACCTTTGGAATGATGTTGAAGCGTAAGTTGGGTATTTGAGTATGTGGGTGGGGGGTTAGGGAATGTATTGTAGAAATTGCGGAAAAGAAGTTGCAGAACAGGCGGTTTACTGTGTGGCTTGCGGTGTTCCGCCGAAAAAAGGTTCGAAATTTTGCCAGAATTGCGGCGCCGAGAGTGACTCTCAAGCGGTGGTCTGCACCAAGTGCGGAGTCCGGTTAGTCCGGGGCGAGGCCAAGGACTGGTTAACCACCTTGTTGCTTGCGATATTCCTCGGGGGATTGGGTGTACACCGTTTTTATACCGGCCATATTGGAACCGGCGTGTTGCAGTTGTTGACTTTGGGCGGCTGCGGAATCTGGGCGCTGATTGATATTATCCTGATTGCCACGGACTCTTTTAAGGATTATGAAGGTAATCCCTTAACCAAAAAGTAACGTAGATGGCACGACCTTCGAATACCGCTTTATTTAAACTTGCGAGCTGGTTTGTTCCGCCGCTGGTTTTGATGGTGATACCCACTGCCACATTAGAAACAGGGCCTGTTCTTTGCCTGTTTCGAATCCTCTGGGGTATCCGTTGCCCTGGTTGCGGCATGACCAGGGCGTTATCTTGTGTTCTTCATGCCCATTTCAGCCAGGCTTTTTATTACAATTCCTTGGTAGTCCTGGTCTTTCCGCTATTAGTTCTTTTCTGGTGGCGGGGAGTCAAACGGGGTTTTAGACGTTGGCGGGATTTGGTGGAATATGAACGCCGGGTCTCTGATTGAATCAACATTCCATTTTAAATTATCATCAAGGAGCAGATTAACTTGTCATTATCGCGGAACCAGTCCCGCCCGATCCTTCTGTCAATTATATTCATGGTGGCAACAGTGATCTTTTGGGGATACTCCTTTATCAGCACGAAAATCGTCTTGACCGAGGAACCGCCGGTATCCATCGCTTTTTTTCGGCAGATCATCGCTGCCTTAATCTTAATTCCTTGGGTTATGGCTACCAAATCCCACATTCGGGTAAGCCTCAAAGATATGGGGTTAATCTTGGCTTCCGCACTATTCGGGATCGTACTCTATTTCATCTGCGAAAACAACGGGCTTCGCTACACCACTGCCGCCAATGCCTCGATGATCGTTGCCGCGGTGCCGATCTTCACCTTATTTAGCGAATCACTCTTTTTTAAAATGAAAATCACACCACGAATGGTAATATGCATACTTTTGTCCATTCTTGGGGTGTATTTGATTATTTCCAGCAACGGCAGATTGGATTTCTCATCGGCTGCGTTCCGGGGGAATCTACTCGTCATCGGGGCGATGGTATGCTGGGTCATCTACACCATCATCAATAAAGGGTTGAGCAGCCGCTATTCCAGCCTGCAATTGATCATGGACCAGTCTATCGGGAGTATCTTTTTGTTTATCCCGTTCATTCTTCCGGAAGCCCATTATTGGCAACGGTTAACATGGGTGCCTTTTTTTAACTTGCTCTATCTCGGAGTGTTCTGCTCGGCAATTAGTTATTTTTTCTTTATCTACGCGGTCAAAAGGTTGGGTGCCACCGTATCATCGGCGTTTCTTAACCTCATCCCGGTAGTCACCGTAATCTCAGGTTTTTTTGTCCTCGGGGAGAAGCTGATATGGTTACAGATCCTCGGAATG
>DASVMB010000509.1:0-3894 GCA_036384575.1 Bacillota bacterium | reverse complement strand
ACTGATAAGGCGTATTTCGCAATTTATCAAACTCCGCACGCTGTAAACCTCCGGCCAGGATACAAATTTGTCCAGGATTTATAGATAAAAATGCCGTAAAATCCCGGCTTAGAGTGATCGGATTAAAACGAACCCCCGGTTTGGCCTGGTTCGTAATGGTCATAACTTTTTGTTCGATCTTTAACCCAACTTGCTCGCGATGCTCGATCCGGGGCGTTAGGCTTAAGGTGGTTCCTACCTCAAGATATTCGACTTTATAGGTGATTTCCCCGCTCTGAGAGCGTTCGGTGAGTTGGGGTAGGGCATCCCCGTAAAAAATCCTTCCGGTTTGATAATCAAGGCAGGTCAAGCTCTGCCGGGCAAGCCAGATCGTTTTATTCTGGAGTAATTTCTGAGACTGTGCGGCATTTAGAGGATAAATGGCCGGAATAACGGCAGTTCCGGAAGGAGTAAGGTCCAATTCCCTCCAGACCGGAACGGGGATCTCGGCGATCCGGGTTTCAATATAAGCATAGGGAGTAATCCGATCCCAACGGGTAATCAATTCAGAAACGTTTGCCAGCTCAAGTTCACTTGCCACGACTTGGATTTGATTATTCAGCAGGTCCGTTTTTATGCGCGCTTGGGGCAGAACCACGGTCAGAGCATCCGCTACGGTCGTGACCGAAGCCCGTTCCAAAGTAAAACTTTTCGCGGTTCTGGATGCAAACTTGACCCCGATATTCTCGGGGATACTTTTTCCGATATAGGCTGTATCCGAATTGGGTAGCCAACGTAGGGTCAATCCATAGGTTTTGGCAGTAATCGACGCGGCCTCCCGGGCAGAGATCCGGGTCCTGAAAGCGATCGACACCGGACCGGCTACGGTAGAATCCATCACCACTTGAAAACCGCCGTTCACCGCAAGATCCCGGAATACTTGGCGTAATTCACATTCATAAAATTCCAAATTTACAACTGTGGCGGGATCGACCGGATCTGCCGCCCAAACCGAATTCGTGGCGATGAAAAGAATGGCTAGAATCCGCAAGACGAGAGATTGAAAACATATTGGTATTCGTTTCATTGCGTTTCTCCCAAAACTGCATTCCGCATAATGTCGAGAGGCGGTTCGGTATCAAACCATAACCGGAAACTCTCTGCACCCTGATAAATCAGTAATGACAAGCCAGAAAGAACTTGACAGCCTGTGTTCCGGGCGTCATTTACAAGCCGGGTCCCTCCCGGCCGGTAAACCACATCATATACGAATTGCCTAGAATTGAGAAACTCCTTGGGCAGCAAGGCCTGATCATCATGCAATCCCACTGAGGTTGAATTGACCACCAGATCAAATTCGGTTCCGGAAAGCGCCGCTAGATGATCCAGTCCATGTACCTCGGGTTCGAAACCGGTCTTTTTCCGGATCCTCTCCCCTAATATTTGCGCCTTGGAGCAATCCCGATTTATCAGGGTCAATCTTTTTATCCCCGCATGAATTAAACGGTAAACCACGGCCAACGCAGTACCACCGGCTCCCAACAAAAGAACGTTCTTGCCGGTCGGATCAAAACGGCCTTCCTCCCGTAAAGAGCGGATGAAACCGATTCCATCAGTGCTGGTACCAGTGAGTTTCCCATGATGCCGGATGATTGTATTGACCGAGCCGCTTTCCAGGGAATCACCGTAAATTTCATCAAGAGCATTTATTGCCGCTTGTTTATGAGGGATGGTGAGATTAACCCCTTTGAAATTTAAGGCCTGAATCGCATCGATCGCTGTAGATAATTGTTCCGATGGGACATCGCAGGGAATATATCGATAGTTCCAGCCCAAATGATAAAAAACCGCGTTATGCATAGCTGGAGAAAGACTATGCTGCACGGGGTGGCCGAAAATAGCCAGAATTCCTGTATTGCCATTTATTTCAAAAGAAACCATACTAGCTAATTCGCTTCAAGAATAGCGATCTCCTGCCGCTTGCGAAGGATAATTATCGCTGGTGCTATGGCCTTGGGAAATCAACGTTTGCCGATTAATGCCGGCCGGACCTCAAAACGAACTCCTGAAGGCAAAGTCAACTGTAAGCGCGCGGCTCTCCCCCGCAGTGAAAACCAACCCATTCCGGCAATCGCCAGATCTTGACCGGGTTCCATTTCCATCTCTGCGACTCGCCAGTTCAATTTCTGGCGGCACCCGGTACAGATCTCACCCAACCACTGGGGCCCGGTTGCCAGCAATTCATCGACCCGTTCTGCGTCGGTACGATGCATAACGAATCCCGGTGCAGTAAACCCGATAAACACATTTTCACCATTATCGGGATCAGGACGGACGCTTGCGGACCCAAGATTGATCAAACCCGCCAGCCCCCCGCATAGCAGTGCCTTACCGGGTTTCAGACCCCATAATTTTTGAGCAATCTCCGTAGTACTATTGACCAAGCGGCCGGCACATTCGGGACATAACTTATCAATGAGCCGGTCTTCGGGAACCAGCCCGGGAGTATCGATGAGAGTGTTCCGCCCGCGGAAGATATCCCAATTGCTCAAGGCCAAAGTGGTTCCAGGAAATTTAGAGACTGTGGGGGTATGGGGAGAGCCATCGGCTTGAAGCATCTGTTTGATCAGGGAGGATTTGCCGACGTTCGTTGCGCCGAGGAAAGCGATTTTAGTCCGTTCCCCGCTTCCGGCTTTGAGAAGCTTGGAAATAATGGCCATGCCCAATTCCTTATGTCCACTTGCCGCAACGATCCCCTCCGGATGGGGGAATTGCCATTTCGTCAAGTAATTTTTGCAATAATCAAGGACCTCTTCCAATTTGGTCCGGGACGGAAGGAGATCAATCTTGTTTAGCACCAATATGTATGGTTTATTCCCTAAAATATCCTTCCATACCGGAAGCGTTCCGGTAAGATCAGCAAAATCCGCCACTAAGACCAGGAGTTCGCTTTGGCCGATGGCCCTTCGAATATGTTGGCGGATTAAGTCCGGATCGGGTCGGAGCGAACCGGCTTGTCCATAGTGAATCATTTTATAGCAGCGCTGACAGATGAGTCGTTCTTTGCTTTGACCGATAGTTTCCGGAACATACCCGGGGGCTGCCGGTTCCCTGCTCTGTAAAACACTGCCGCAACCGCGGCAATACTTATCGCTCACTGTAAAAGTCCTTTCTTGCGGAATCGTTTTAAAACCAACCTCTCAATCTGACGTACCGCTCTAGTGCTGACGAATTCAGTTTCGCTTAAGGGGGGAGTCCAGATGGTGTATAACTCCATCCGGTTGCCCCCCAAGATGTCGGTGAAGAGTTGATCCCCCACCACTGCTGTTTCCTCCGGAGATGTTCCTAAGATTTCCAAGGCCTTTTTAAATGGCGACTTACGCGGCTTGACTGCCCGGGAGACATAGGGAATTCCTAAAGTGTTGGCAATGGTCTCCACCCGGTGCTCTAAACCATTGGACAGAATACACATCTTAAAACCTTGGGTTTTAAAACGCTTAACCAGCGCCATGATTTCCGGATCGAGCGTATCTTGTTTCCATTCCACCAAGGTATTGTCAAGATCAAAAATGATGCCTCGGATTCCGACGTTCCGGAGCTCAGTCAGATCCAGTTCCAGAACCGATTCCGCCTGAACCCTGGGGCGTAATATCTCCAACATCCACACTAACCTCCCAAATGGTAATTTTTTTCGCGAGTTGCCTGAATCTAAACGGCATTTTGAGGACCAGGCTCGTCCAGAAGCTTTAGTTGATCCGCGGTATAATAGTATGTCTGATTACAAAAATGGCAACGGACTTCAATCTCCTTTTCTTCTTGGAAAAGCGGTTGAAGTTCCTGCCTACCGATACTGAGCAGAGGGCCGAGGAATTTATCGTGGGAACAGTCGCATTGGTAGCGGAGGGTTACGGTATC
>DASVMB010000508.1:0-5516 GCA_036384575.1 Bacillota bacterium | reverse complement strand
ATCGGTCCTGGCAAAAACAAAATGGTTTCTAAACATTCCCGACAGTAAAAACGGACAAAAGTGCAGCTAGATTAATTTTTCCCCGGCGGTTTTTTGACAGTTACAAATGAACCATTATAGATTATAATGATCACGATGAGAGATTTAGAAAGCGCCTCCCCAAAGGGCGCTTTTTTGTTACCTTTTTTTGGTGTGTGGCGATATGCCACGGGTTAATATGCCATTTAAGCGCAGGGTGGGGCGCGGCATACAAATTTTGAAACATTTCATCAAGGGCTCCGGTCACCAAGAAATCGACCGTCCCGCAATGAAACATAAACCGTCTCGGTATTGAGGCGGTTTATGTTTTGTCAGAATCCGGCAGCCTTATTGATTCCGGTGAGGTTGGGGATTCCATCGGCCTAAATGTTGTTGGGTTTGTATTATTAACGTGCCGGATCGGGGTTTGGATCTGTCTGTACATGTTTAGATCTAGAAGACCTTGAAAAGTCACGGGAAAGGAGGTTACGATGTTTTCCAGCCTGGCAATTCACGAGATTATCACCAAATGGCGGGATGAACTTCTTAACAACCCGGCAATCAATGATTTCTGTCAGACGAAATACGGGACACACCCCAAAATATTTATCGGGGTGGATCCGAATGCGCTGCCGGCTCAGAGTGATTGCCCCTATATTCTGATTCATTCCGGTTCAAAAACCGAGGGGATGAACAGAAAGGAATACCGGTATCTGATTCCGGTCGAATGGTCAATCAGCAATACTGCCAAAACAGTGTCCGGTCAGGTAACCGAATTAGACGGTCTTTATGATATGGACGCTTTTGGCCAGCTAATTTTAACCGCGCTGATGACGGCCAGTCCCTCAAATCCCATTTCGTATCTGAATTACAGTACGTTACGGGAAGAAACCTTCCCGCAATTTACCGGAAGGATGGAAGTCAAGGTCTCGATCTTCCCGGCGATGGGGGAGAGTATTAGTTATTGATCCTGAAAAAGCCCATCGAATTAGGTCTTTAATGCAAGAATGAAAATTGAATGAGTCCATGTATTTACCCTGAAAGGACGAAGTTCAGTTTTCCTAATAAAACTAGGAGGCATAAATCATGACACAAGCAAAGGGTTATAAAGCACAGCTAGTAGCCGATTTTGAAACCGTCTTCGGACAAACTCCCGGAACGGTTAATGCTGTCAAATTGCCGATCGTTTCCTCACAGCTCAAATCCAAACAAAATTTTATCGACTCAAGCGTAATTACCGGTCGTCGCGATCCGGCCGAACCGGCGAAAGGAAATATTGATCTAACTGGAACAGTAGTGGTGCCGGTTGATGAGGTTGCTATCGGCTATTGGTTGAAGGCGATGTTTGGTGCACCCGCAACCAGCGGTAGTGCGGATCCTTATATGCACGTTTTCAAAACGGGTGATACCCAACCTTCCCTGGTACTGGAGCAAGGATTTACCGATATTGGGGTTTATGAATTATTCAACGGATGTAAAGTAAACAAGTTCTCCCTTACTCTGGGTGGCGATGCCGAGCTGACCGCAAGCATCGACCTGATGGGTGCCATGGAGACAATTAGATCCGCGTCGTTCGCCGGTTCACCCGCTAATATCAGTCTGGCCAAATACAATAATTTTCAGGCTTCGATTAAGGAAAGTGGCGCCAATATCGCCACAGTATCCAATGTCAGCCTAAATATGGAGTTCGGTCTGGCCGGCGATAGTTATGCTATCGGGGGGAATGGTTGCCGTACCGGAATTCCGGAGGGGTTGTTAAAAATCACCGGGAATCTGAAGGCGTTTTTTGAAGATCAATCCTTGCTGAATAAGGCGATGCAAGGAACCGAGTCTTCGTTATCACTAAAGCTGACCAATATGCAACATAGTTTGGAGCTTTTATTGCCGGAAATCGTTTTCGAGCGGAATTCTCCCGGGATCGAAGGAGCCAAAGGGATTTTAATTGATCTGCCCTTCAGGGCTTATTGCAACAATAATCCTGAAAATACTGCCATTATGGTGACATTAGTCAATAGCCAGGCAGCGTATTGAGGATGTAGTTCTTAACGAACTAACTTAAACCTGAATCGGGTATGTATTAATTCTACTTTGTTTAATCACTTTTCGGGCCGACCGCGGGGTGAACCCCACGGCTAGTTTAAATCAACCCGGTTAAAACCGGCTATCAAATTCCTTTGGGCTTAAATTCTATGATTAAAAGCCCCATTCATGGGGGTTGGGTTCAGCCGTGGGCGCGTGTCCAACTGGACACGATTATCCCGCGGATTGACGATATGGCAAAGCGTTCATTTAAGCGATTTTAACAAAGCAGTATTAAAGAATCAGTTGGAATAAATTTACGCTTCAAACACCCTATATGGATTCGGTTATGCTTCGCGGTCTTCGAAACACCTAACGGAGCACAACCGATCCGGAGGGTTTTTTTAAATGAGGATGCCCTGGGTGCACCTGGAGATAAATAACCCGGTGGAATTAATATTATTTATTAACTCAAAAAAGAGACAGGAGGGTTAAAAAATGACGGAACTGACCAAACCACGGGCGATGACCCGTGATGAGTTGAAGGCCTTGCGTACCGCAGGTCTTGATCCGGCTTGCAATGAAAATGGGGTTTCCATCAAGGTGAATACCGAAATGGTGGATTGGATCCTTGATCATGTTTATCATGGGTTTAATTTTGGAAATGTACCGTATCCGGAGTGTCTGGAGTTAGCCACCAAAACATATCAGCTCACCTACACCTTGAGTGCGGTTGAGGTAAAAAACTCCTAGCGGTCTGGTCGTGGTCCCCGGAGGGCAAGAGTCAATATTGCCAAGCTTGCCGGAAGCACCAAGAACAGACCGCTACTGTAGCCAATTGTTCCGAGTGCCCGGAACAATCTCCCGAAATACTCCCCGGGAACCGGGCAGTCTGGAACTTATGGCGCTTGATCAATACCCAATGGCGGGTTGGCGGTATAGCTCCGATCGGTCTGGATTATCCGGCGGTTTTTCAGATTGCCGATCTCTTTGGGGTTGAAATAACCCCTTTATTATTTCAGAAATTAAAAATGCTGGAATTATATGAGCTAGCCCGATTGCAGAAGGAGGGAAAGCATGAGTGAAGGAAGCTCGATTCAAACCGATATGAATGGGCTCATGAATCAATTGACCCAAAGTTTCGACCTTTTGGCGAGCGCCATTAAAGGTCAGATTCGAATTATTCCGGACAATATAGCCAAAGAAGGCAATGATTTAACAGCCAAGTTAAGCGCCGTATACTCGGAGATCGCCCGGGAGATTTCTACAAATGGTTGGGAACAGGTTGCCCAAACGTTGGAAAATGCCAATACTTTACCGGATGAAATCAAGCAGTATACGGAAAAGCTGAATAACCGGTATAACGAACTCAAACAGGCTTATGAGGAAGGCGGTTTAGTTAATCTCACTGAAAAATTGCTTCCTGAGGATACCGTTAAAAGACTGCAGGAATCCGTCCAGAGTATCAATGGCTATTTTGAAGACTTAAAAAAATCATTTACCGATACAAGCCTGGAGAACATACTGCAACAATTGCTTCCGGAGGAAACCTATCAAAAGCTTTCAAAGCTTAAAGAGCAGTTTACGGAGATCAAGACCAAATACGATGAAGTGTCGCAAGCCTTCCGGGATGGAGACTGGGAGAAGGCTTTAAAGGAACTGGCTCCGGATACTTATCAGCAATTTGAATCGGCTAAAACCAATTTCGAGAATCTTAAAGATCAGATTGCCAAGATTCAACAAGCCGGTCAGGAAGGCAACTGGGACAGTGTACTTCAGCAGCTATTGCCCGAAGATATGTACCAACGCTTTGATCAGCTCCGACAGGAGTTCTTAAAAGCTCAAAATGAGTATAACAAACTCACGGCAGCCTTTCAGGAAGGCGGACTGGAAAAGGCGTTACAGCAAGTGCTTCCGGAGGAGACCTATCAGAAGCTCAAAGAACAGTTTACGGAGATTAAGACCCAATACGATGAAGTGTCTCAGGCCTTCCGGGATGGGGATTGGGAGAAGGTTCTAAAGGAACTGGCGCCGGATACTTTTAATCAATTCGAGACGGTCAAAACGAATTTTGAGAAGATTAAAGATCAGATTGCCAAGATTCAGCAAGCCGGTCAGGAAGGCAACTGGGACAGCGTACTTCAGCAGCTATTGCCCGAAGATATGTACCAGCGCTTTGGCCAACTGCAACAGGAGTTTTCAAAAGCACAGGATGAGTACAATAAATTTGCAGCAGTCTTTCAAGAAGGCGGTCTGGGAAAAGTATTGGAGCAATACTTGCCGAGCGACCTTTTCAAACAGATCTTCGATTTCAAGAATATTCAAGGAGATATTCAGAATGTGATCGGCCAGGTAGTCGATGCCTTTCAATCGGGAGGTCTAGATGGAGCATTGAAGGTGGTTTTTTCGCAAGATGGGCAGTCACTCTTCCAGGGATTACAGCAGAATTTTGATACTTGGCTGGGCGGGCTTCCCGATTGGATGGGACAAGCCGCGAACATTTTGCAATCCGGTCTGAATGGATTTTTCCAATCATTTAGCGGGACGTTCTCGGGAATCACCAGTTTTATCGGCAACATCTTTCAAGGAATCGGCCAGACCACTTCCGGATGGGGTAACCTCCTTTTAAATGGTATTTTGGCGCTTTTTGGGATTCCGGGGCTAGCTGACGGTGGAACGGTTGACAGCAATAGTATGTATGTGGTCGGGGAGCAGGGTCCTGAGCTATTTGTCCCCGGAGTCGGCGGGACGATTATTCCGAATCATTCCCTAAACGGTAAGGCGGAATCTACGGCTGTTGCAGTTCCTCCGGTGACGGTGAATGTGATCAACAACTCCGGACAACCGGTGAGTACCAGACAGGAATCCAATTTCGACGGGCAGCGGTACGTGGTTGATGTCTGGCTGAACGCGCTCGCCCGGAATGTCGGCGGATTGCGCGATGTTGTTACGGCAGGGAGGTAAGAGAAGATGGGAAACGAATTGCTAGGTTTTCCTCAGATAGCGCCTCCGGTCTATCCACTCAATGAAGACTGGGAGGATGTAGGTATCAGCAACGGTTTTGAAGACGGCACGGAACAAAGCCGGGCCAGGTTTACCCGTTCCCGTGGGACTTGGGTGTTGCATTGGACGGCTTTGAAGGATAGCGATTATCAAACGCTGATGAATTTCTGGCGCAAAGATGTGAAAGGGAAAAGCCAGCTGTTTAACTGGACTCATCCAATAACCGGTATAATCTATACGGTCCGGTTTGTCGAAAAAAAGCCCTTCGAACTGGTGGCGCCGGGGATCTGGTCGGGTGAGATCACTATACGCGAAGGATAAATGCAGGCCACGAATCTTTCTAGTGAGCCTCATTTGAAAGGGAGGGTTGGTATGCTGAAACTAAATCCAGCTGCAATTATTGAAAAAAACCGTTTGTCATCGGACGGCGTTTGGCTAATTCTTTTAGAATTGAACATTGCCGGCCTGACTGAGCC
>DASVMB010000507.1:0-3949 GCA_036384575.1 Bacillota bacterium | reverse complement strand
ATGCGCTTCCCCAAAATTGTCCGGGATGTGGCCAAACGCAGCGGCAAATTTGCGGACTTACATCTTCTGGGAGAAGAGACCGAAGTTGATAAGGAGATCGCCGAGAAACTGGTCGATCCCTTGACCCATCTGATTCGTAATGCCGTGGATCACGGATTGGAAACCGGATCGGAGCGGAAAGCGATTGGTAAACCGGAAACCGGAATCGTTACTTTGGGGGCCTCCCAGGAAGGGGATTATATCGTTTTCACAGTTGCCGATGACGGCAAGGGCTTGGATATCCCCAAGATAAAAGCGAAGGCAGCTCAAGCAGGAATTTCGCCGCCGGGAGAGGCCTTGAGTGATGATGAGGCAATGAAACTCATTTTTCGTCCCGGTTTCTCCACTGCCGATCAGGTCAGCGAGATCTCCGGCCGCGGGGTCGGCCTGGATGTGGTTGAAAGCAGCCTCAAGGGGTTGAAGGGGGATGTGGAAGTCGAGTCCCATCCGTCCCGGGGGACCACTTTCCGGCTAAAAGTTCCGTTAACCTTGGCAATCATTCAATCCTTCCTTTTCCAAATCGGTGATCAGACTTTTGCCGTCCCATCCGCCGAAGTCGTTGAGAATCTGGCGATTGATCACCGTGGCTTGCACCGGATTGGCAACAAATACTTCCTTAATTTACGCCAGGAGACGATCCCTGTGATCGATCTGCGGATGCTTTTTCAGACGGATCGGCCTGTCGAATTCACCGAAACGGCGCGGCCGTCCATAGTGAAAGAATTAACCGGGACGAAGGCTTTCGCGGTTTCGGGCAGCTGGGACAAGACTCCACTGGTGATCGTGAAATCCGGCCGTTATAAATTGGGATTAATGGTGGACCAATTGATCGGCCAGGAAGAGTTGATGATTAAACAGATCAACCGGGCATTGGACGAAAATCCGTTGATATCCGGGGCGTCACTCTTGGGGAGCGGCGGACTTACTTTGATCCTTAACATCCGGGAGATTATTCATAGCGCAATGTTGTAATCGAAGGAAAGCCGGCAACAACGGTTCCCGACGGGCCGGTGTTGTGAACACATGGGAGGAAACGATGACGATGGAAGACCGAACCACCGATATATTGAACAACCAATTTATGGTCGCGGCCAATGCGGTTCAACAAATGATCTTTTGCGTCGATACCGAGGAGTTCGGGGTGGATGTCGCCAAAGTCCAGGAGATCATTCGTTATCAAAAGCCCTTCAAAGTGCCCAATACTCCTGAATTTGTCAGCGGAGTCATTAGTTTTCGCGGTGAAGTCATCCCGGTGCTGGATCTGCGGAGGATCTTCGGACTAGGCTCCGTCCAGTACGACGGGTTTACCGTGATTCTGGTGGTCCAGACCGGGGCCAAGACTTTCGGAATGATCGTCGACCGGGTTTTGGACATCATGAATATTCTCGAAGCAAATATTCAGAACCCGCCGGAACTGGGCGCCAAAGATAAGACCCGTTACTTGAGGGCTATGGGTCAGATGGGGCAGCGTTTAATTCTCATGCTGGACTTGGAAAAAATAGTCAATTTCCGGGAGTTCGAGGATTCACTGAATCAGGAGATTTAGTTGGCAACTCCGAACCTGCTGGAGTCTGAAAAATGACCGCCGCGGGAGAACCGGTCTGCGTTGATGAACAGGTGATTTTGGAGATTTGCCGCATACTCAATCAACATTTGGGGTTTACTTACGGCGGATCCAAGAGATATCTAATTTCTTCGCGATTAAACCACCGTTTACGGGAGCTCAATCTGCCGGGGTACTCTGATTATTTACAGGTCTTGTGGCAGGACCCCCGGGAGATTGACCGTTTATTTGACCTTTTAACCACCCATGTAACCGGTTTTTTTCGGGAACCGGACCAGTATCAAATCTTGAGCCGGGAATTGGCTCCAATGTTAATGAAACGTTTTGCAATCACCAAGAAACTCCGTTGTTGGTCTGCCGGGTGTTCCTCAGGGGAAGAAGCCTATACTTTGGCAATGGTGCTAAGTGAGAGTTTGGGACCGGGATGGGACATCAAGATTTTGGCCTCGGATATCAGCCGGGAGATTTTGACCGAGGGGATGTCCGGAATATACGCCGCCCCCGGGATGGCGGAGATTCCCCAATCACTGGCGCGGAAATATTTCACTAAGTCACCGGATGGCGCCACATTTCAAGTACGGCCCGAACTCCGCGAACAGGTGGTTTTTCGGAGGATAAATCTGAATGAAACCTTTGAAATTCCCGGGCACATCCATTTTGCACTAATCTTTTGCAGAAATGTCTTTATCTATCTTTCCGTTGCCGCCAGGGAACGGATCATCGAAGGTTTCCATTCGGTGCTGGAACCGGGAGGATTTTTATTCGTGGGGCATTCTGAACCCCTTAACATCCTGGACAATAAGAGATGGCGCCCTTTCAAGAACTGTATATACCAAAAAGTTTAAGCGATATTTGTCAAATCGGAAGTTCCGGGTTCCGAGTTTGGGGTTTAGAGTTTAGAGTTCAAAGTTTGGAGTTCAAGGTTCAGAGTTCAAGGTTCAGAGTTCAAGGTTTAGAGTTCGGAGGGCAAAGGGTAAAGATTGAAATATGGAATCAAAATGGCTTGATTGGAATTTGAGTTGATTCTGAGATGTAGAAAACAGGTTGAGCGGGGGGAACGGTTTTGAAGGCTTTGATCGTGGATGACGCAGCTTTGGCCCGCACTTTATTGCGAAAACTGTTAGAGGGGAATGGTTTTCAGGAGATCGTTGAGGCTTCTAACGGCGACGAAGCCGTCCAGCTCTATCAGAGCTCCAAACCGGATCTGGTGACAATGGATATTACCATGCCCGGTATGGATGGAGTGACGGCCATCAAAAAAATAATCGAGATCGATCCGCTGGCCAATATCATTGTCTGCAGCGCCCTGGGGGAAAAAAACATCGTTCTTGAGGCGATTCAGTCCGGTGCAAAGCACTTCATCGTCAAGCCGTTTGATAATGAAAAAGTTATCAGTATCGTCAAAGCGGTTTTAGAAAATTAAAATTAATGCTATTATCCCCAGCTTTTACGAATAATTGTGAAGGAATGAAGCAAATCTTTATATAGAGAACCATCTTTTTTCGGGTCCAAAAATATCGCCCGAAGAGACATTTCGTGTATTTGGTGATTTTCGTGGTTAAAAGTTTCTATCTGTAAGCCTATTTTATTCACAACGAAACACACCAAAGACACGAAAATGGGATTAGCTTTAATTGCGGTCATTGAAGTATTTTTTATTTTGTTAACTTAAAGCGAATGGTTAGGGAATGTTTGAGACAAATCCTGCCAGGCAATTCGGGATTTTTTCCGTATTTTAAAGACTCTTTTAGTGGATCAAGATCAGGTTTGGGGGAGATCTCCCGGCTGGGGCGAAAAATTTTTATCGCCCAAGAAGGAATTAAAAAGGTCTTAGAGAATAGATTTATTAGATTCGCTTTCAGTGGTTTCTTTAGCGTAACCTGAAAAGCTAAAGTTGCCGGGAAGCATAAGGAGGTGGTTGACCGGCACCTAGAATCGCGTTTCATGTTTTAAATATTAATTGCAAAGTTTAAAGGAGGGTATTCTCTTGAAGAAAGTTTTATCCGTAGTTTTAGCTTTAGCGATGGTTTTAGCTGTTGCTTCTTTCGCAATGGCTGCTACCGTTAGCTACACCGGTTCTGTGAAGGCTGAATACAACAGCATTAACGGCCTGAATAACGGTTACAACGACACCTATTTCACCGTTGATTACACCAAGGATTTCCAAAATGGTTGGTCTGCCGGCGCCCAGGTTAAGGTTTTTGCCGGTCAAACCGCTGAACAACTGGATGCCGTAACAAATGATGATTTGGATTCTCTTTTGGAGTCCGATGCCGTCAACTTTACCGGCAAAGGCTTCGTGAAGTACACCGCCGATATGTGGGATATCGCTTTACAGACCGGTTT
>DASVMB010000506.1:0-6210 GCA_036384575.1 Bacillota bacterium | reverse complement strand
CAACGGGTGGCCATCGCCCGGGCGCTGGTGAAACAGCCCAAATTGGTGCTGGCAGATGAGCCCACCGCCAATTTGGATTCCGAAAATTCCGAGGCGATCCTGAATTTGATGAGCGAATTAAACAAACGGCAACAAGTTACCTTTGTTTTCTCCACCCATGATCCCTTGGTGATGAAGTATGCACGCAGGCTCATCACCATGCGTGACGGTAGGATTACAAGCGACGAGAGGAGGTAGTCGGAATGTTCCGGTTCTATTTAGGCTTAACCTTCAAGAATCTCTTCCGCCATAAACGGCGGACCATTCTGACGGCTCTGGCCATTGCCATTGGAATCTTCTTTTATATTCTCTTCGACTCGATTATGACCGGAATCGACCGGGATGCGGTCAATAGCATACTCGACCTGGAGACGGGACATTTTCAAATAGTGGCCCCGGCCCCGGAAGAGAATCAAGGCAAGATCAATCTTAAGTACCTGCTCCCCGAAGGTGGGAAGCTCGCTCAGCGAGTGGCCGGCCTGCCCGGTGTCAAGGGGACAACTCCCCGGCTGATCTTTCCGGCCTCCCTCATCAGCAGCATCGATGAGCTGCCGGTGACCGGGGTTGGAGTCGATCCGAAGCTGGATCCGACGGTTTTTAAGATTCGTGATTCCGTGAAAGGCCGTTGGCTTCGCCCCGGTGAGTCCGAAACCGTAGTGGGGAAAAAGATTGCCACGCTACTTGAGATTAAGGTTGGGGATACAATCACCGTCCGTACCCAGACTAAGCAAAATACCTTTCAAGCCCTGGATCTCACGGTTGTAGGGATAGTGGATTCCGTTGATCCGGTGGTCAATGAAGGCCAGTTCTTCATTCCCCTGGATACAGCCGAACGGGCGCTCTCGACCGGTACCGCCGTTTCTCAAATAGCCGTAAAAACCGTTGATTATAGCAAGATGAACCCTGCGATTCAGGCTGTGGAAAAGCTACAGGTACCGGGGGAGAACTTCCGGATAAAGACCTGGCATGAGGTAGCCGAAGCCTTTCTCTCCGGAATCCAGATGAAACAGAAATTCATTGTCGTGCTGCTCTTGATGGTGGCGTTGATCGCCATCATCGGCGTAGTCAACTCGACCCTCCTTGCATCCCTGGAACGGGTCCGGGAGATTGGGATCCTGAAGGCAATGGGCATGACCGAAGGGGAGATTGTGCGGCTCTTTAATTACGAGGCTTTGGGTCTCGGTTTCCTGGGCGGTCTTGGCGGGGTAATCCTGGGGGTCATTACCAACCTGTATCTGGTGAATGTGGGAATTGATCTCACCAAGATGTACGGCGAGATGAATATGGGTTTGTCGGTGGGAAAAATGTACGGCGTTTGGAATTGGTCGGGGATATTGGGAGCTTTTGCCCTTGGTATCGTTATATCCTGGCTGGCCAGCCATTTTCCTGCCCGCAAGGCGGCCCGGGTTGATCCTGCCGTCAGTTTGCGCCGGATTTAGCGAAGGTCTATAAAGGGGGTTTTTACGATGCTGCAATGGATCCGGATGGCCTGGCGTAACCTGGGCCGGCACCGCGGCCGGACGATCTTGAGCCTAGCCGTGGTGACCATCGGCGTCCTGGTTGTTATCCTCTTCAAAGGGATGATCGACGGGATGCTCGATACCATGTACAGTTATAATATCAATCTAAACTCCGGTCATGTCCGGGTGATCCGGCCGGAGTATACAGTGAAAGAACGTTTGCTTTCACTTTCATATCCGGTTGGGGAGACGGGCAAGTCCTATTCGCAATTGATCAAGGATATCCGCCGTTTGCCGGGAGTGAAAAACGCCATGGGCCGGATTCGCTTCGGGATGATGCTGGTGAACGGGGAAAATCAAGAAACGGCTTTGGGCATCGGTGCCGAGATTGACCGGGAGGAACAGGTGAGTCACCTGAGCCGTTATCTGAAGGGTAACGGAGCCGGTAGGCTGCCCCGGGCCGGTAGCCAGGAGATTCTGTTGGGTATGGATCTCATGCGTAAGCTGCACCTGGGGGTCGGTTCGAAGGTGAATGCCGTGTTCAGCACGTCGTTCGGTTCATTCAATGTCGCCACCTTCAGGGTCGTGGGTAAACTCGCCAGCGGTTTACAACTATTGGATAATGGGGCGGCATATATTCCGCTTGATCAGGCCATGAGACTGTTAGAAATGGATAATGTGGTCACCGAGATTGTCGCCTATGGAAGCACCAGTGCCCAAACCAGCCGGTTGACGCGGGAGATCGGGACTTATCTGCGGAATGGAAACGAAAAACTGCAGGTGATCCCCTGGGACCAGTATAATGATCTGATCATGACCATGCAGAAGGCGAAGGCGGCCTATAATTTCGTCTATACCTTGATACTGTTATTAGCCTCCTTCGTAATCTTCAATACCCTGATGATGGTGGTGGCGGAACGCACCCGGGAGATCGGGATGCTAACCGCTCTCGGAATGACTCCCGTTGAAATTCGCCGGCTCTTTCTGTGTGAAGGTTTGTTAATCGCCCTGATCGGCAGCTTTACCGGGACGGTTCTGGGAGGCGCGGCCAACTGGTTGATGTCCCGCACCGGAATCGACCTCTCATCGGCGATGGGAATGATACCGAAGGAACTCACCTTCATGCCGCGGCTCTATCCATCATACAGCCCGGCGGTGCTGGTATTCAGCTTCTTGCTGGGAGTGGCGGTCACTGTTCTTGCCGCGTATCTGCCGGCCCGCCGCGCCGCGTTATTGGAACCGACCCAGGCGTTACGGACCATTTAAAGTTCTGACTTGCCCTTTTTGATACGTGAAAAATCATTGATTGTAGGGAGGTCCTATCATGCAGGCACGAAAGATTAAATGGATCGGATTAGGGATTAGTATGATTTTAGGAATGCTTTCGGTAGCCCCTTGGATCGGCGCTGCGACGCTCTCCCCCGGAGAGATTCTCGATCGGGTGGATCGAAACAGTCAGTACCAATCGGCCTATACCGAGGCGGCGATGGAGATCACCCTTGGCGGCAGGAAGATTACGAAAACCTTGCGTACGTGGGCTGAGGGAAATCAAAAAGCCTTGGTGGAGTTCACCAGTAAACGGGATCAAGGAACCCGCATCCTGAAATTGGGCGATGACCTCTGGCTCTATTCTCCTACTGCGGAGAGTGAAGTCAAGCTCTCGGGTGAGATGTTGAAGCAGGGGATGGCCGGGAGCGATTTTTCCTACCAGGATGCCCTGGAGAATGAGAAGCTGCGTGAGTTGTATCAGGCGAATGCAGCCGGAGACGAGACCATCGGCGGACGTCCCTGCTATGTGTTGGAACTGGTGGCCAAACCGGGAGTTGAAGTCAGTTATTACCGGCGCAAGATCTGGGTGGACGAGGAACGTTTCGTGGGTTTGAAGGAGGAGCTCTACGCTCCCAGCGGTAAACTGCTCAAGGTCTCGACCACCGAAAAGGTGGAGCTTTTCGGCAGCCGCTATTATCCCACCGTTGTGGTGATGGAGGATAAGTTGCGCAAGAATTCCAGTACCCGTTTCACCATCGACACCATCCAATTCAACGTGACCATCCCGGCCGGGACTTTCACCCGGCAACGGCTCACCGGGAGATAATTCCGGGTAGATTGTAGCCGTAAGGTATGGTATGGTGAGGAGGTTAAGGCTATGTCTTTTAAATCGCTGATAGTAACGGCATTGATGATGATCTTGATTGCCATTCCGGCTTGGGGCGATGTCCGGGTGGAATGGGATAGTGGCGTGAACCTAAGCAGTTCAGCCACCGCCTCTGTCTGGGATTGGCAGACTGGATTCCGAACGAGCGGTGATTGGACCCTCGCCCCAAATCTCTCCTTGTTTCTAAGGGATCGAGTGGTCCGTGACTCCCGGAACGAGGATTGGTATGGCGATCTTGAACGGGGTTATCTGCAGTACGAGTCGGGACCGGTCCGGGTGAAATTGGGACGACAGGCTGTAAACTGGGGGATCGGCTGGTTCTTTAGGCCGAATGACCTGATTACACCGGCTGCCAATGCCTTAAGCCACGAGGACACCCGTCCCGGAATGGACCTGGCAACTCTTTACTGGGCTACCTCTCCGCTCACTGCCACTGAGCTGGTGGCCGGAGACAGGCTGCTCGCCGCCAGAACCGAATGGAGAATCGGCCCCACCAACCTCCGGTTTCTGGGGGTTGACAATGCGGAAGGCCTCAAATATCTGGGCATTGATTTTCAGGGTGGTCTGGCGGGAATCTACGGTGAGGGCCGTTACGGTTGGACGGAATCCCAAGGGTTTGAGAACGGGAAGCCCGCTTTGCTCCTGGGATGGAGTAAAGCCCTGGGTGGCGGTAAGCTCTTATATCTTGAGGCCTTCAAGGATATCAGTAAGCTGTATTACGGCAGCGAAAATTATGCCGCAACGGGGGTGGAGATCCCGGTAGACGAGTTTACCTCGTTTACAGTTGCCGGCATCGGTAACCTGGATGATGGCGGCTGCGTCATTACAGGACTGGTGACGTCGCAAATCAATGACAATCTGGATCTGAACGGTGCAATCGTAGTCCTCGCGGGTTCAGAGAATACGGAGTTTCTGACCCGGGCGGGGGGTTACCGGTTTACCCTTAATCTTGGGGCGAAATATTACTTTTGACGACCAGGATTAACCAGGATTGGACCAGGATTAACCAGGATTAATCAGGATTGGATCAGGATTTAACGGATTTGTCGGATTTATCGGATTAAAAAAATAAAGGATTAATAAACAAAATTCAGCTATTGTTTCAGAAATGGTTGATCCTAAGTATCGAATGCAAGTGCAGTGTACTCATCCCGGTTCCGACGTGTTCCGGGATTTTTTCTTAACTATGTTTTCTGAAATGGTTGGTCCAGACTATCAAAAAGCAAGTGCAGCATGTAAATGCTGCCGGGGGGCGGAGTGTCCCCGCATTCGATATCTAATTCCCCTCCTCGAGGAGGGGATAGGGGTGGTTGGCCCGAGAATAAGCTTATTGCATATGTCAGATCAACATTACTAGAAATATAGCTTTATGACTTAAAAAATTGTACTCATCCCGGTTCCGACGTGTTCCGGGATTTTTTATGCTACTATCCATTGGTTCTGCTTGATAAAATAGCTATCCTTTACAGGTGTTTTTTCGTCCGGTTTTATTACAAATTGTCAAAAAGAAAGCAAAACTCGGGGAAATGGTGTATAATCAAGCAGGGTCAGGCTATCATTCCAGGATACCGTCCCGAATATCACTTGATTTAATACCGTACTACTTTTAGACGGTTCCTTATCGGGTTGTTGAACAAAGGAGAAATAGATGTCATTTGAAGATTTGCATTTAATCGCCCCCCTTTTGAGGGCGGTGGAAAACGAGGGCTATCAAGAACCAACGCCCATTCAGAAGCAAGCCATACCCGTACTGTTGGAAAAGAGGGACCTGATCGGCTGTGCCCAGACAGGTACCGGAAAGACGGCGGCCTTCGCCCTGCCTATTCTCCAGCTGTTGTACGATCAGCGTGTTGCCCCCGGTAGGCGGGCGACTCGGGCTTTGATCCTGACTCCCACCCGGGAATTGGCGTTACAGATCGGTGAGAGTTTCACAGCCTACGGCAAGAATACCGGCCTACGGCATACGGTGATCTTTGGAGGTGTCTCACAGAACCAACAGACCATGGCCTTAAAAGCAGGAGTCGATATTCTGATCGCTACTCCCGGGCGATTGCTGGATTTGATGAATCAGAAGTTCATCAACCTGCAACAGATACAGATATTTGTGTTGGACGAAGCCGATCGCATGTTGGACATGGGATTCATTCATGATGTCAAGAGAGTCCTCACGCACTTGCCGGCCAAACGGCAGACGATGCTCTTTTCCGCCACCATGCCGCCGGAGATTGTGACCCTTGCTCAGTCAATGCTGATCGATCCGGTCCGGATTTCGGTAACCCCGGAATCGCCGACAGTGGATGCCATCGAACAAGCGGTATACCTGGTCGATAAACAGGATAAGCAGGCGTTACTCATCCATTTGCTTGAGGGCCAAACCATCCGTTCGGCGCTGGTGTTTACCCGGACCAAGCATGGTGCGGACAAACTGGCCAGAAAACTGATTCATGCCGGGATTCGGGCCGAGGCGATTCACGGCAATAAGTCGCAGAATGCCAGGCAACAGGCGCTTCATGATTTCAAGACCCGGCGGACCCGGGTGCTGGTGGCGACGGATAT
>DASVMB010000505.1:0-7127 GCA_036384575.1 Bacillota bacterium | reverse complement strand
AATGTTCCATGGGTAGCCGGGAACGGCGGGCGGCACGTTCCAGAGCCCGGATTAGCTCTAGGTGGGATAGGTATTTTAAATTGCCGGTTTTCATAAACTCCATGCGAAACTCAGCCATGAATCTCACCTGCCAGATCCTTGCTTACCCCGAGCCGACTGCAAACCCCGCAGGCGCTGCAGGAATATTGGCGGCAATCCTGAGTCGGTAAACCCGCGGTAGCCCTGGTATCCTCCAGTTTGAGAAACTCGGGATCCACCCCGCTTTCCAGGTGGGACCATGGTAAAATCTCATCGTACTCCCGCGATCCGGTATAAAAATCCGGATTTAGGCCGGCGGCATCCATTGCATTCATCCAAACCTGATAGCGGAATTGTTCACTCCAACCGTCAAACTGGGCTCCACCCTCCCAGGCCCGGCGGATTACCGTACTCAACCGACGATCACCGCGGGAAAAGACTCCTTCAAGCCGGCTCGTCTGGGGATCGTGCCAATTGAATTCGAGAAACCGGCCCCGGAGCCGTTCCTTGAGATAATTCTGCTTTTGTTCGATCTCGGTTAAACTGATTTGGGGTCGCCACTGAAACGGCGTGTGAGGTTTGGGAACGAAAGTCGAAACGCTCACCGTCACCCGTAGTCCTCCAGAGCGGGGGTAAATCTGACGTCCTAATCGCAAAACCTCTCCCGCCAGGTTCGCAATCCCCGCCAAATCCTCTTCGGTCTCGGTGGGTAAACCAATCATGAAATAAAGCTTCAGTTTTTGCCAACCTGCCCTAAAAGCCGCATTGGTTGCCTGCATTAGATCATCCTCGGTAACACCCTTGTTAATCACCCGCCGTAGCCGGTCGGTGCCCGCCTCCGGGGCAAATGTCAGACTGGCCTTGCGGTTACTCTGAAAGCGTTTCGCCAGATCCACCGAGAATGAATCGACCCTCAGTGAAGGTAAGGAGACATTAACTTTTTGCGGGGTGAAACAGCCGCAGGCTGATTCAAGCAACTCACTGATCCGGCTATAATCGGCACTGCTCAACGAGGTCAGGGAGAGCTCCTCATAACCGGTTCCGGCAATCAGACTTTCGAGTCCCTTCATAACCCGTTCCGGGGTTCGTTCCCGGACCGGACGGTAGATCATCCCGGCTTGACAAAAACGGCATCCCCGCGTGCAGCCCCGCTGAATCTCGTAAGCCACCCGGTCATGAGCTATATCGAGATAAGGAACGATCCATTGCTGAGGAAAAAAAGCGTGGTCAAAATCACGCACTACCGCCCGGATCGGCCTGTCCCCGGTTTTATTCTCGATTCGGGCAATTTTGCCGTTGGGATGGTAACCGACCTCGAAATGGGACGGGACATAAACACCCGGCATTTGAGCCAATTCCAGCAGCAAGGAATCTTTGTCGCCGGCATTCAAGTCATTCTTCCAGGTATGAACCTTCTCTAGAACCGGGATTAATACATCTTCCGCTTCACCGATGATGAAGAAGTCAAAAAACTCCGCCACCGGCTCCGGATTGAAGGTGCAGGGCCCGCCCCCAATGATCAAGGGGTATTCCCGGGATGATCCGCGTTCCCGTGACGAGAGCGGAATTCCGGCCAGATCCAGGATGGTCAAAACATTGGTGTAACTCAGTTCATACTGTAATGAGAATCCGATCACATCGAACCGGTTCAGATCCCGCTTACTCTCAAGTGAATACAGAACGGCACCGCTGTGCCGCAGAAGTTCCTGAAAATCCGGCCACGGGGCGTAAACCCGTTCCGCCACCATCTCGGGTTGTGAATTGATCAACTCATAAAGAATCCTCAGGCCCAGGTGGGAAAGGCCGATTTCATATAGATCCGGAAATGCCAAAGCCACTCGGAGATCCGTATCCGACCCTTCCTTGATCCGAGTATTGAATTCCTCCCCGATATAGCGCCCGGGTTTACTCACTTGGTCCAATTGATTTCGTATTTTTTCCCATCCGCTCGTCACAAAAATTCCTCCCGTGCGCCCATCGCGCAACTTTCCCAAAAAAATATCCCAAAGAAAGGCCGATCTTTGGAGATATCGTTTGATCCCCCGCATTAACTCTTGAAAAAAAACCAAACCGGTTTAAATTAAAAAGTTTCTATTTGTAAGCTATTTTATTCACAACGAAACACACAAAAGACACGAAAATGGAATGGCTTTAATTGCGGCCATTGAAGTATTTTATCTATCATAAGCAAAAAGGATTCCGTAGATCAACCATATTAAAAATAAAGCTTAAAGGTAAATTCATATAGCACCATGAGTTAAATAATTATTTTCCAGTTCGATTGTAAGGATAATTCTACCGCATCAGGAACCATTCTGCAAGTATGCAAATGACACCGGCCTTCCACGGGAAACCGTTTAACAACATATTTTCATTAACTTAGTCTCTCAATAAAATTCGTTCCTAAAACCCAACCTTTATATAATCGGTTATCGGTGAACAATCGTCGGAACCTTATTTATGGCGGTAGCGGAAGCGCGTTGTCCGAAACAGGCCTCATAGCCGTCGGCGAGCAGCCCTTCCCAAGCAGCTTCCTCGGGTATGAATACTAATTTCCCGTTTGAGTCGGTTGCCACGAAGAGCAGGTAATCCGAACTCCGGCAGTGTTCTAGCGGAACCCGGACCCGGGTATTCATGGAAACAAACACTGGCTTGACTTTGATAAATCCTTGATTGGCAAGTTTTTTTTTCTTTCGTTCCAAGAGTTGCCGGGTGACAAAGACCTCCGGCAACGAATCACCAAAAGACCGGCAGAATATGGAGAAACCTACAAAGAGAGGGATGAAACCTCCCGGGTCCCGTCTGATTTGGGCGGCACCCAGAGCCAAGATAAAGCCGGCAATGATCCAATTGAGCATCCGGCAATAACGACTGGCGCGGGGTAGACCGAAGTGGGCCGCTAGAAGGGCATGGATTATTCTGCCCCCATCCAGTGGAAAAGCCGGGATTAAATTGATCCCCCCAATTAGCAGGTTCAACCGCCCCCAGGGGATCAAGAGCGGTGAAGCAAAGCCTAAAAGATTGAGATAATAAACACCGGCAACCATTAATAAATTGATTGCCGGACCCGCCGCGGCGATCCATGCTTCCGATCCCGGTTCCATTCCGAAACCGGGGTCCAGTTTCATACGGCCGCCCCAAGGGGTTAGTTTCAGTTCGGAAATGCGGTAACCCAAAAGTTTTCCACTGATGAGATGGGCAAGTTCATGAATGATGAAAGCCAAAAGGGTGGCGAGGAGTACCGGCCAGTTACCGCCGAAAAATAAGACCAGGGCGAAAAGGGACAGTGCTCCGAATCCAATCTTAATTTGCGGCATATTGACTCCCGATGATGCTTAGCGGATCAACCGCCCGATTATCCTGTCGGAGTTCAAAAGATAGGACGGATCCTGCAGCCCGGCCGATGACCGTTCCGGTGCGGACCGCCTGGCCAATCCGCACCTGCAGCTGATTAAGATACCGGTATGTGGAGATCAGGCCGTTACCGTGATCCAGGCTGATCACCCCTCCGCTTTGGGGTTGAATTTGAATGGCGCTCACTGTACCGTTACGGATAGCCATAACCTCTGTTCCCGGATTGATGGCGAATTCCAGACCGGGATAAAATTCACGCCGGTTTCCACTTAATTCCTGCCAGCCAAAATTACGGACAATCCGTCCTTCTACTGGCCAGATTGTGCCAACCGGGAGAACAGATACGGGTAGAGCATCGTCAGGAATGGATTCCCTTTGTTCGGATAATCTTTTCGTGATCTCCTCCAATCGAACCAAATTTTCCAGGTTTTTGGCCAACTTTTGGAAAGTCGCTGTCCGTGAGATATAACCGAAGGTTGCATCGGATGAAGCATTGACAGCACTGTGTAATTGGCTACGAATCCAACGGGTCGAAGGATGATTACTTTGAGTCAAGAGCATGACCAGGATAAGGCAGATCAACACTACGATGGTCTGGCCGAAAAAGCGCGATGGAAAAACGGTATTCTCGGAATATTCCGATTCGGAATCAAAAGGCGCAGTCGTTTCAAACTCTGCATCATCATGCTCTGCCTCTTGAAACTCGGCCGCAGTCGGTGTAACGGTTGATAATGTTCCCGAATCTCCATCAATCCCGGAATGTTCTTCCTGAGTTGATGGAGATTCCCTATTAAACAGGCGGTTTAAATTAAGTAGATGGTTTCTAGACCGATAATTCCTCATCGGAACTCTCCTCCCCTTTATTAAACTATATATATGGGAGAGAAGGCTTGGCTAGAATCGGTCTGAAAATTTGTCCTTTGATTAAAAAAAACAAGCCCGGCTGGGCTTGACAATGGATAAATCGCGTTGGTGCGCCGTCAATTAGAGATCTCCGCCAAACCCTAATGGACTTTAATGGCATCCGTAGGGCAACTCTCAGCGGCATCCTGAACACAACTCTCATTGTCGTTGGTAATTCCGGCATTGTGCGCCTCGGCTTTTTCGTCATCACCCCAGGAGAAGACATCGGGGCAGCTTGATACGCATAAACCGCAACTAATACATAGATCCTGATCTACTTTCGCTTCCATCCCAATCCCCCATTCATAGCTTAAGGCAACAGGGAACAGGCAATAGTCAACCGGATTGAAAATCATACCCTCACCTCGTGTCGAAAACCAAAGGTCTGAAGTCTCTTTAACAACTCACCCTGACCCCTCTCTTTTTCGAAAGAGAGGGGCGTAGGGTTAAACTGAAAACGTATGAGTATCGCGGGGTGAGTTTCCTCATACCTCGTACCTCACATCTGTTACTGTTGCCTTTCTAATAGTATAATGCTTAATTATCGGAGTATGTATGAATTTAACGAAGAAACTAACCACTTGCCTTTTCAAGTCGATCCGAGAGTTTTTTAAGTTCCACATAGTAATGGAGTTGTTCCGGAAGCGGGATTCGGTTTAAACCGCTGGGGTTGGGAAGAATGAAATCCACTACATTCATTACTACTCTCTGGGGTTGAAGACCCCAGTCCAAATGGGAGGTTTCGGAAAGGTAGCGATAGATATCCTTGCCAAGATAAGCAGCGATTCGGGGCCGATACTCGGAGAGCAAATCAAGGAGGACTCGCCCGCCCGCCTCAAAATCGACGCGGGTTAATTCTGCGGCGGTAGCGGTGGAACGGGATACGATATTGGTGATTCCATATCCCAATTCCAACAAGTCACGGTCATGAAGCGCATCGAATTGGGAAAGGGTAAGACCCGATTGAAACAGGAAACGCCAAAAACGGTTGGAATGTCCGGCAAAATTATGGCCTATCGCCGCACTACGCAAGCCGGGATTGATGCCGACAAAAAGAATTTTTAGTCCCGGCCGGACTAAGTTAGGAACGACCGGTTCGGGAGGATTTTGTTTTGGTTGGATGGAAATCGGTTTGATCTTAACCCACCCGAACCGATGGTTCGAAATGCTCGGCCTGTATTCGGCCGCTCCATTTCCCGCATTTATCGCCCAGACAGGCCTGAAGTTGTCCTGCTTGGCGCATTTCAATCACCTCGCAACGGTTGGCACAGCCTTCACAGTCAAAACTACTCGTGTTAATGGGAGCATCGGCGATCTGGAAACCCTTAAATCGAGTTCCCTCTTTTGAACCAGATACCGCGTCCCTTGCCAGTAAAGCTACACCAATAGCCCCCATCACATCATAATGTTCCGGAATGATGAGCTTGCAGCCCAATGCCTCTTCAAAGGCCCGCCTGATTCCCAGATTAGCGGCGACCCCTCCCTGAAAGATGACGGGGGGGTTTAATTCACGGCCTTTTCCCAGGTTACTCAAGAAATTTCGGACCAAAGCGCTGCATAGCCCGGCCAGAATATCCTCAAGCGGATGTCCCATCTGTTGTTTATGGATCATATCGGATTCGGCAAAGACCGCGCATCTACCGGCAATCCGCACCGGATGCCGCCCTTCGGCCGCCCTGGTTCCCAATTCGCCGATTTCCATATTAAGCCGGGCAGCTTGTTGATCAAGGAATGAACCGGTACCAGCGGCGCAGACGGTGTTCATGGCGAAATCGCTGACGATTTCATCTCGAATGATGATCAGCTTGGAATCTTGACCCCCGATTTCAATAATCGTTTGTACACCCGGTTCAAGATTTAAACACGCCACGGCATGAGCAGTAATCTCATTTTTGACGAGATCAGCCCCCAAAAGTTTCCCAATAAGCAACCGCCCTGAACCGGTCGTACCCACACCGCAGATCTCAAAGTCCTTTAGATCACGGGCAATTTGAGCCAAACCATACTGCACCGAACCTACCGGGTTACCCTGAGACCGAAGGTACAACTTTTTTACCAATTCCCCACGGTTGTTAATCAAAGCCAGGTTCGTACTAACCGAACCGACATCCACACCCAAATAAAGTTGCACTACGTTTCCTCCTACCTCTCTCTTGCTCTCCCCTTTAGGGGAGAGTAACCCCTATCTTTCAACCTCTATCCATCTATCTTCATTTTTCATTTTATCCATCAACCTATATTTTTCATCCTATCCTTCATCTTTTTGACCGGCGAAGGCTAGGGTTACCCTTCCCTGAGTCATCTACCTAAAACTGCTTCACGGGAAAGGCAAGGGTTAGGTCTGCGCCGGTAGTTTAGGAGATCAATGAACGCTTCCAAACGGGTTTGGATCCCTGCTTCTGCCGAGTGCTCATCGATGATCACCGATAGTACCGGAATATTGAGATCACGGGAAACCGCCGGTAAAGCCTGCATAGCGATGATCTCCGGCATGCAGGTGAATGGGGCGAGTTCGATCACTCCATGAAAATGGTTTATTCCCGCTTCCACAGTATGAGCCACGGTTTCAACCCCGTGCCCTCCCACGAAGTTTTCCAGGTAAGGCCGGGCCATCAATTGATACTTCCGGCGCCAGTTAGGCTGTATAATGCTGAGCAAAAGAGTTTCATAGGCCCAGTCAGTGAAGTGGATGGTTCGTTCCACCTCTACCCCCATTCGACCCAAGGTTCGTTCCATTTCAAAATTAACCTTGGGCTCAAGTACCATATAGATCTCGCCCAATAAAGCCACCTTGAGAGGAACAAAACCCGGCTGAACCGAAACCGCCTGGAGTTCTTCCAAAGCTTGTTCTC
>DASVMB010000504.1:0-7429 GCA_036384575.1 Bacillota bacterium | reverse complement strand
AATCTCCGAGGATGAAGTGAAGAAGGGTCTCGATGACGCCCAAAAGCTAACCGATAAATTCATCAGTGAAGTCGATAAATTAACCGAGCAGAAAGAGAAGGAGATCATGGACGTCTGATCGAAACTCGGAAAGAAATCATTGACAGGCAATTCATCGTCGGCCAATCGGAACCGGTTCAGCGTGAATCCGCTCCGGTTGGCTTGGCTATTATCATCTGGACAAGCTCTTATTTCCGCTTCCGCCGCGCTAGCCCTGCCTGATTGTTCGGGGGATTGAACGGCATCGGATTTGAAATCTGCCGGACCAGGAAAGGCAAAATATATGGACTTCACTTCTTGGCTGAATCGAATCAAACGGTCAAAGAATCATTTAACTCCAAAGCGTGTTCCGGTACATGTGGCTATTATCATGGACGGAAACGGACGTTGGGCGCAGCAACGGGGTTTACCCCGATCAGTAGGTCACCGTGCCGGGATGGAACGTGTCCGGGACGCGGTTGAGAGCTGCCTGGAAGCTGGGGTCCATTATCTAACCCTCTATGCTTTTTCGACCGAAAATTGGCATCGTCCTCCCGCAGAAGTCAATTATCTGATGGAGTTGTTTGAAGAAGCGCTACGCGATGAGATCCCCAAGTTGCATCAAAAGGGGGTTCGGATTCGATTTATCGGGCTTAAGCAGGGATTACGTCCGACATTAATTAAATCGATGGAGCAGAGTGAACAACTTACCTCCGCCAATCAGGCACTAACCTTAAACATCGCCCTTAATTACGGCGGTCGATCAGAGTTGGTAGCCGCGGCCAAGGGGTTAATGCGGGCAACTCAGAAGGGTGAATTAAAACCTGAAGACTTAACCGAGGCGGAGTTGGCCAAACATCTTTTCACAGCCGGCCAGCCCGACCCGGATCTGCTGATCAAACCCGGACGTGAATACCGGATTAGCAACTTCCTCATCTGGCAATTGGCTTATGCAGAGCTTTATTTTTCTGATGTTTATTGGCCTGATTTTGGAAAAACAGAAATGGAGAAGGCCTTTATAGAATACAGCCGCCGGGAACGGCGTTTTGGTGGCGTGGGGGAGGGAAAGCATCACCATGAGTAAACGGATTTTCTGGGGTGGACTGGCGGCGTTGTCATCGGTGGTTATCATCTGGATGGGCGGTATCTATTACGCCGTGATTGTCGGAGTTTTGACACTGCTTGCCCTGCATGAATATGCCGAACTCCTCAAAAAACAAAACCTCCGGCCGCAAACTGCGTTATTGGCCATTATTTCCATTGGGTTATTGACTGTGATTTTTATTTTGGCTCAAAATCCCCGGATGCTTCCGGGGCAGTTTCCCAAGAACTGTGAGCGTTTTTTAACCTTGGCACTGGTGATTGTCTTCTTTATCACCCTTGGTTTCGAATTATTCCGGGGCGATCCCGATCAGGGCCTGATCAACGCTGCCGCCAATTTATTCGGAGCGGTATATATCGGGTTTATGTTCGCATATATCTTACTGTTGAGGTTTATCTCCAGCGAAAACGGCTTGTTTTATCTTATTTTTACCACCTTTGTGACATGGGCCAACGATACGGCGGCTTATTTCATCGGTGTCAAGTTCGGCAAACATAAGCTTTCCCCGCGGATCAGTCCCAAAAAAACGGTGGAGGGTTCCTTCGGAGGTTTAGCCGGCGGGGTAGTGACAGCCTTTTTTTTGGCAACACTATTTCAAGAACCGTTATTCTTCTTTGGAATTTTAGGAGCTATCGTGGTAATTGCCGGTCAATTCGGTGATTTGATCGAATCGATTATCAAACGAAATGCCGGCGTGAAAGACTCCGGTTCTTTCCTCCCTGGTCACGGTGGGGTATTGGATCGTTTCGACAGCCTGTTGCTGTCGGCACCTGTTGTGTATTACGCCATTGTCTACGTAGCGCCTTTTTTTAACTTGACTTAATCTATCCTCGGAACCGGGTCCCGATTTGGTTTTGATATAAGTTTATCCCTAGTGATCCTTAAGGAAATATCGGTACGGCAATAAGTTTTCAAAGTTGATTCGGCAGTTTTGAATCAAGGTGGGCCGAATGACCCGGGAACTCAAGCTCATTTTCATACTTGTCTCGATAGGAATAGGGCTGATCTTTGGGTTGAAATTTCTCTTCCCATTTATCGCCCCCTTTTTGTTGGGCGCATTTTTTGCCTGCCTGATGGAACCGTTGGTACGAAAAATTACAATTTTATTTGGAGTCAGCCGGAGATTGGCTGTAGGTTTGGTCCTATCCGCCTGGATCCTTTTTATTCTCAGTCTCGCGGTTATCATGGTTCTGGCTTTGGTTCAAGAAGCTCAACGGCTTATTCCCGGTATCCCGCTTTTCGTCAATAAATTGACCGTCGTGACTGAAGAGGCATTACGCTTTCTGGAGCATCTGCCGCAATTGGCGCAAATTCTCAAAAGCTTTTCTTTGGACCCGGCGGCACTGGAACGGATCCTCCGGGCTTTACTCGGTTGGATCCTTGGGTTTTTACCGCAGTTTCCCGGGATTTTCTTTGCCATCTCACTGGGAGGAATCACGGCATACCTTTTCAGCCGGGATAAAGAAAGAATAAGTCGAATTTTTTACCAAAACTTGCCGAGGGTTTGGCGACCAGCCACGGTACAGATTAAAGATGAAGTGATCACCACTTTAGGCCGTTTTATCCGGGCGGAATTTGGGCTGGTATTAATGACAACCCTGCTAACTACGATCATCTTTTTCGTATTGGGAATACCCGGATGTTTTGTCTATGGAATGCTTGCGGGGGTGCTGGATTTTTTCCCTGTAGTTGGTCCGGGAATACTCTATTTTCCCCTCGCCTTGATTCAACTATTGTTTGGTGATTACATCCGGGCATTTGCTTTGATAGGCGGGTATTTTCTCCTGATCCTGGTGCGGCAGATCGCCGAGGTGAAGTTGGTGGGAGCTAATTTAAACTTTTACCCGCTGCTTACCATCGTCGTATTCTATGTGGGGCTTAAAATCTTCGGCTTTGAAGGAATCATCTTCGGGCCGGTACTAATCGTCACCTTGCGCGCCATATATCATGGCCTGACAGAGGCCTCGCGCCCGTTAGGCGCGAGGCAACAGGCAACAGGCAACAGGGAACAGGCGTGAGGCATCGCGTCCTGCGGGACGCGCAGCAACTCACCCGCGTTCTCTATTAGCTTTCAGTATAACCCTATGTCCGGGGCTGTCTCAAAAGTCTGATTTGCCATTCCGTCCACCCGGGGTGCGCGTCCATGGGACGCGAGAAACCCCGGGCTAAGTTAAAAACCATTCTAAAGCCCGTTAAAACAGGCTGGGCAAAACTGGATGTATTACCCAGCCCCATTCATGAGGCTTGAGATGGTTTTCCAGGCGTAGAAAGGCTCCTAAAGGGCCTAGTGGGGATAAGGACGGTTATCCATTGTTTGCTTTTAGACAGCCCTGGGCCGGACTTTTACTATAGAATTACAGATTTTTTTGACTTTTGACTTGTGACTCTTCGCTACGGGTGGTGTGACAGAATTTTGAAACGATTGGCGATATTGGGTTCTACCGGTTCCATCGGACGTCAGACCATTGAGGTGGTCCGCGAGTTTCCCGAGCGTTTTCAGGTAACAGCTTTGGCGGCCGGTTCCAACCTGGAACTTTTGGCAGGTCAAGCACGAGTTCTTAAACCGCAATACATTGCATTGGGAAGGGAAGATCTGGTTCCCCGGCTCAGGGAGTTGCTTGGAGATGCCAAAATTCAGATCCTTACTGGTTTGGACGGATTGATTACCTTGGCCACCCTGCCGGAGGTGGATCAAGTCGTTACGGCGGTAGTCGGGTCACTCGGTATCCGGCCGACACTGGCTGCGATCAATGCCGGTAAGTCGGTAGCACTGGCCAACAAAGAGACATTGGTGGCGGCGGGTTCGATCATTATGGCCGCGGCAGCCCGGCAAAAAGCGACAATCATCCCGGTAGACAGCGAACACAGCGCCGTCTTTCAATGCTTGGAAGGCCGTGATCGAAACCAGGTTTCCCGGATTCTGTTGACAGCATCCGGCGGACCCTTTCGTTCGTACCGGCCGGAGGATTTGGAACAAGTCACCCTCAAGCAGGCACTAAACCATCCCAATTGGAGCATGGGCGGCAAAATAACCATTGATTCGGCGACAATGATCAATAAAGGCCTGGAGATCATCGAAGCTCATTGGCTGTTTGGCATGGATTTCCACCGGATAGCAGTGGTACTTCATCCCGAAAGCATCGTGCATTCCATGATCGAGCTTCGCGATGGCGCAATTCTTGGCCAAATGGGCTTATGCGACATGAGGCTCCCGATTCAGCTGGCATTGACTTATCCCGAACGCCTTGAAAACAGTTTTCCGAAACTGGATCCGACGCAAGGGATGGAGCTCCATTTTGAACCGGTCAACACTAAGCTATTTCCGGCCATTCCCCTGGCATATCAAGTGGGTAAGGCCGGCGGTAGCCTTCCGGCAGCGTTCAATGCCGCTAATGAAACGGCAGTGGAAGCTTTCCGCCAAGGTAGATTGAAGTTCACCGGAATCGTACGCATTGTTTCAGAAGTGATCGGGCACCATCAAAAAGAAAACTTCTCGGCCAATCCCGATCTGGACGAAATATTGGAAGTAGATAATTGGGCCAGAGCGACGGCAGGGAAGTTGATCGAACTAGGGAGGTAGACTTTTGGGCGCTTTCAACTTAAATTCAATATGGCTGGCAATTCTATTACTCAACATCGTCGTGGCGGTTCATGAGTTGGGCCATTTCTTGGCCGCCCGGGCTTGTGGAGTGAAGGTTCACGAGTTTTCCATCGGTTTCGGGCCACTCGTCACAAAGTTCAACTGGAAAGGCGTCCAGTATTCCTTACGCTGGATTCTGATAGGTGGATTTTGTAAGATCGCCGGAATGGACATCGCTCTTGAGGGTGAACCGGAGCAGGAATCCGTTCCGCAGGAGAAACTTTTTTACTTCAAACCCCTCTGGCAAAAGCTGATTATTTTAGTGGCAGGTCCTTTTTTCAATTTATTGATGGCGATTTTGGTATTATTCGGGACCGCCGCTTTCATCGGCCTTCCGGGGCCAACCTCGAACGCTTTGGTTTATCAAGTGACTGCAGGTTCCCCCGCTAATCAGGCAGGAATCCGGAAGGGAGACCAGATCGTCGCTTTAAACCGAAAATCAATCCAGGGTACAGAGATCGCCAAAATCATCGGTAAATCGGGGGGAAAACCCCTGCAGGTGACAGTTCGCCGTAATGGAGTGCTCCTCACCAAAGAACTTACCCCAAAATACGATACGGCGGCTAAACGATATACCATGGGTATTGTCTATGGAGTTCTCCCCAAACTGGAGCGGGTCTCATTGGGTCAGGCCGCCGGTAAGGCATTGTCTTTACCTGTGACTATGGTGAAGCTGGTTGGCATGATCTTCAATGGCCGTGCCAAAGCCGATCTCAGCGGCCCGATTATGGTTGTGGACATGGTGGACCAATCTTTACAATTACCCTTGATTTACATCCTGGTTTATCTGCTCTCATTTTCGGTGACTCTGAATATGTCGCTCTTTCTGTTCAACCTGATTCCTATTCCGTTGCCGATTTTGGATGGCGGTTGGGTAGCAATTTTATTACTGGAACGCCTTTTCCATCATGAATTCTCTACCGAGCAAAAAGCAGCCGCTCAGATGCTCGGGTTGCTGCTCGTGATCATTCTCGCGGTTATGGCAACTTATGGTGATATTTTGAGGATTGTCCGCCGTCTATTGGGTGGGTGACAAGCCGCCTTCGAAGAATCATCCTTTCAAGCCCTGCTTGCTTATGATATAATTTAACAAGAGTTGATAACCATGAAACCACGTCGTTTAACACGTCCGGTACGGATCGGATCCCTAACCGTCGGCGGTAATCATCCCATTGCGATCCAGTCGATGACGAATACTGATACCCGGGATCGCGAGCGGACAATGGAGCAAATCAAGGAACTTGCCGCTACCGGATGTGAGATTGTACGGTTGGCTGTACCTGATGCCGAGGCAGCCACCCAACTGGGCTATTATGTACAAAACGCCACAGTCCCATTGGTGGCCGACATCCATTTTGATTACCGTCTGGCCCTGACCGCCATTGAAGCAGGCATCTCCAAGCTGCGGATCAATCCCGGGAATATCGGAGGGACAGATCGGGTCCGTTTGCTTGCTGCCAAGGCCAGGGAGAGGGGGATTCCCATCCGGATCGGAGTCAACGCCGGGTCGCTGGAACCCGCTCTTTTGGACAAGTATCATGGTCCGACCCCTGAAGCCATGGTGGAAAGCGCTCTCGGCCATATCCGTTTGCTTGAGGACGAGGGTTTTCAAGATATTGTCGTTTCGATGAAATCTTCCACTGTATCGGATACGGTCATTGCATATCAATTATTGGCTGAAAAAGTCTCATATCCGTTACATATCGGGATAACCGAGGCGGGGACCTGGTTCAAGGGATCGGTGCGTTCCGCCGCGGGATTAGGAATTTTGCTCTGGGAAGGTCTGGGCGATACCTTAAGGGTTTCACTCACCGGGGACCCGCTTCGTGAGGTGGTTGTGGCCCGTGAAATCCTGCAATCCCTAGGGCTTCGGAAGTTTGGAGCAACCGTAGTATCCTGTCCGACCTGCGGCCGTTGCCGGATTAACCTGGAACAATTGGCGGAACAGGTGGAGCTCTTGGCATCCGGAATTCAAAAACCCTTGAAAATCGCCGTAATGGGCTGTGCTGTAAATGGTCCCGGTGAAGCCCGGGAGGCGGATCTGGGGATTGCCGGCGGTAAAGGCGAGGCGTTGCTCTTCCGTAAAGGTGAAGTTCTCCGGAAAGTTCCGGAGGCCGAGATCATCCCGGCACTCCGTGCCGAATTGGAAAAACTCGTAGATTAATTGGGGGTACGGTTATGTTTCAATCCAAATTATTTGCGCCAACTCTGCGGGAAACCCCGGCAGAAGCGGAGATTGTCAGCCACAAACTGATGCTTCGAGCGGGATTCATCCGCAAATCGGCTACAGGAATCTATACTTATCTGCCTTTGGCCCAAAGGGTGCTCCGGAAGATCTCCCAGATCGTCCGGGAGGAGATGGATCGGGAGGGCGGTCAGGAATTGGCGCTGCCTATCGTTCAACCTGCCGAGATCTGGCAGGAGAGCGGACGCTGGGAGGTATACGGCGATGAAATGTTCCGTTTAAAGGACCGGCATAACCGTGAGTTTTGTCTGGGACCAACCCATGAAGAACTCATTACCACCCTGGTCAAGAACGAAGTCCGTTCTTATCGTGATCTGCCGCTTCGTTTATACCAGATTCAAAATAAATACCGGGATGAGATAAGACCCCGTTTCGGTTTGATGCGGGGGAGGGAGTTCGTGATGAAGGATCTATACTCCTTCGA
>DASVMB010000503.1:0-12361 GCA_036384575.1 Bacillota bacterium | reverse complement strand
AGCGTTACCAGTAAAGTGGGGAGAAACTTGTCGAAGTGTTGAAAGACCTCCCTCACTTCTCCGGTAGATCCCCTCAACAAATTTAGACCAAGTAATAACAGACCGCCGCAGACGGGGCCGGCTAAGATTCCGAAACTGACCGCAGTGATTATCGCCCCGATGAGAGTGGCCAGGAAGAGGATCCCGAAATGTTTTAGATAAAGGTCCAGGCTGGTTTGAAGGCTTTTCCCAATATCCACGCTTTACAGCTCCTTTCTTTCTTTCCGGGAAGGGGCGTCCCGGGAAAGATCTACCCGGATATCAGATATTCCGGCCATAGTAAATTTATGATTGGGAGTGAAGGGTCGGTTTTTTACTGAACCGGCAGGAGTTCAAAGGTACCGGGCCGAAAACATGATGAAAAATTAACTATCTGGTATTAGAAACCAAGGGGGTATCGATAAATGAGTGAACAAGGCGTGACCCGGTTTGCTAAACAGTTTTATGAAAGCGTCACACGGATCGAGAGCTATCGGGATCGGCTCCGTGGACAGCTCGGTGAGGCCATTGTTTTCCTAGTGATAGTCACCCTCAGTTTGGGGACGCTCAGCATGATCCGGCCGATACTGGAATTCAACTGGGGTATACGGCAGGCTGCAATTGAAATAGAGAGGGATCTTCCTGATTTCATCCTGAGAGACGGGCAACTCACTGCCGCCAAACCGTTCCTGATGAGGAAGGGGAAACAAAGCATCGTCATCATGGATACCAGCGGGGTTCACCGGCCGGAGGAGATGGAAGGCTACATGGAGGGCGTTTTTATCGGCAAGGACCGCATCATCCTCCAGCAAAACGGGTTCACCCGTAGGGAGATGGGATTCAATGAGTTTGCCGGAGTCGAGTTCACCAAGACGGATCTTGTCCGGTTTTTACCCTACCTGCAATGGCTCGATCCTTTCATTTTCATTTTCGGATGGTTTGGTTTTTTTATCGGTAAACTATGCTCGGCCATCATCCTCAGTCTCCTGGGACTCATCATTGCGGCCCGGCTCCAAACCCGGATGGGCTTTAAAGGTCTTTACAAATTAAGTATTTACGCTTTGAGTTTGCCGATAGCACTCAAGGTCTTACTCGCCCTTACCGGACTTACCATTCCGTTTTTCTGGCTGATTTATTATGGTGCCGCCTTGACCTATCTTGGTCTGGCGCTTTCGGAAATTAAGCAAGCCAATGATCTGATCGGGTGAAAGGGTGGTGGCCCGGGAATGCTTTAAAACCCGGGATGAGGGTGCTCGCGTGCAGCACAAAAAAATCTTGACCATTACGGAATAACTCTTCAAAAACGGGGATAAACCTCTACGTTTCGGCTGATACTTTATAGGTAGGCAAGCGACTACATACCTTTCATGCCGAAAGGAGTCATCGAATGCGGATCTTACTGGTTTATCCCCAATATCCCGATACGTTTTGGAGTTTTAAACACGCTTTACGTTTCATCTCCAAGAAGGCCAGCAATCCACCCCTTGGTTTATTGACAGTGGCAGCCCTGCTTCCAAGGGAATGGGAGCAGCGCCTGGCGGATCTTAACGTCCGTCCCCTGGGGGATAACGATCTGCTTTGGGCCGATTATGTATTAATCAGCGCCATGACGGTCCAACGGGCATCAGCCCGTCAGATCATCGATCGTTGCCGTAACCTGGGGGTGAAGACCGTCGCCGGAGGTCCTCTCTTCACCACCTGTCCTGAAGAATTCCCGGATGTAAATCATCTGGTGCTGGATGAGGCGGAGGTAACGTTGGGAATGTTTCTCGCCGATTTACAGGCAGGCTCCCCCAAGCCGGTATATACCTCGAAAATCCGGGCAGACATCACCCAAACCCCGCCTCCCCGTTGGGATCTGGTGGACTGCTCCAAATATGCCTCACTCAGTCTGCAGTACTCCAGAGGGTGCCCTTTCAATTGTGACTTTTGTAACATAACCATGCTCTATGGCCATCAGCCCCGAACCAAGGAACTCGGCCAAGTTCTGGCCGAGCTTGACGCCATTTATGCCCTGGGTTGGCGGGGCAGCGTCTTCATGGTAGACGACAATTTCATCGGGAATAAACAGAAGCTGAAACAGGAGATCCTGCCGGCCTTAATCGATTGGATGGCCCGGCGTCGTCATCCGTTCAACTTTTATACACAGGTATCGATCAACCTGGCTGATGATGAAGTTTTAATGGAACTGATGGTTCGCGCAGGATTCGATACGGTTTTTGTGGGAATCGAAACCCCCAATGAGGCAAGTCTCGCCGAGTGCAGCAAGGTTCAGAATAAACAGCGGGACCTGGTGGCGGCGGTCAAAAAGATCCAACATCAGGGATTACAAGTTCAAGGGGGCTTCATTGTTGGGTTTGACAGCGATCCTCAATCCATCTTCGTAAATCAGATCGAGTTTATCCAGAAAAGCGGCATCGTTACGGCCATGGTGGGGCTGTTAAGCGCCCTCCGCGGCACCGGCCTCTATGAACGGCTCCAGAAAGAGAAGCGGATCCTGAAGGAGGGAACCGGGAACAACACCGACGGCACGCTTAATTTCATTCCGAAGATGCCCCCCGCTACGCTGCTTTCGGGCTACCGGCAGATCCTGGCCACCATTTATGAGCCGGAGTTTTACTATCGCAGGATCCGGGAGTTTCTCCGCGAGTACCGGCCGAGGCCGGTACGAATCCGCCGGTTGCATCTCTCCGATATCGAAGCTTTTTTCGGGTCCATACTGATCCTGGGGATTATCGGGAAGGAACGGGCTCATTATTGGAAGCTATTAGGATGGTCCTTGGTAAAGAACCCCCGCGCTTTTCCGGTGGCGGTGCAGTATGCGATTTACGGGTTTCATTTCCGTAAGGTATTGGCGGAGACGGTTTAGCCACCGGGGATGTCTCTCACTGCAAACTTTTGATACCCATTTGATCATCCGGAAGGTGGGTTGATATCTAGAAAGTTCGGTTATGACGGACCCGATAAAAAGGAAAAATCCGGTGGGGAGCGTATATTGATCATCGAATCTTGAAGGGGGGATGGCGATGTATTGTATACGTTGCGGGGCGGAGCTTCCTGAAATGGCGGCTTACTGCCCGAAATGCCGTCAGACAGTGGGAGAGCTCCCGGTGGGTTGCAATTTCGCCGGGTTTTGGAAGCGTTTGGCCGCAAGTCTTTTGGACGGGGCCATTCTGGGGATTGTCCAGAGCTTCCTAGCTATTATAGGCGGAATGATTCTCGGTTTTTCCTTTGAAATGTGGGTTGCAGAGGAGAGCAATGGTTTTTTTCAGATGGTTCCGGTAATCGGTTCGGTTTTTGCGGGGTTGGGATTGGTGAGCTTGGTGGCAACCTGGCTCTATTACGCCTTGTTTGAAAGCTCCGAGTTGCAAGCGACCCCGGGAAAACTTGTCTTGGGAATATTGGTCACGGATGAAGCCGGAAACCGAATCAATTTCGGCCGGGCCAGCGCACGATATTTCGGGAAGATTATATCGGCATTGATCCTGATGATTGGGTACATGATGGCGGGCTTCACCGAAAAGAAACAGGCGCTGCACGACATCATCGCCGCCACGCTGGTGGTTAATAAAAGATAAGGCATGTTCTTAATAGCTGGTAAAAATATTTGTCCAGTAAGGCATTAACGCCAAAAAGAATATCTCCCGCCAAGGCGCAAGAGGCGTTGAGTTTTTCTTTGTACTCTGCGCCTGCGGCACCTTTTGGTGCCGACGCCTCTGCGGGAGAATAACAAAATGGACATAGATTCTTGAATTCTGTGGATAATCTCTCAGTGACCGATTGTAGAGATGTAAGTCTGGTGCACCGATTAGTTACAATGGATCCGGATCCGGTCTAGGATTCCGGAAGCCGATCCCTCCGGGGTCCCCAGGACGTCTTCCATATGATAGAAACCACGCCGCCCATTGATGAACGTCGACGCTTTCAAGGCGCCGTCGGCGTAAACCGTACGGGAGTAAGCACGGTGAGTAATCTCGATTTCGTCGGATTCTCCGGCAAAAAGTACTTGATGGACTCCCACGATCCCTCCGGCCCGGATGGAATGCATACCGATTTCACCTTTCTCCCGCAGTTGTAAACCCTTCTGATCACGCCGCAGTCTCGGGCTTCGGGGCTCCCCCTTGGCTTTATATATCGCTTCGGCGATTCGGAGTGCGGTTCCGGATGGAGCATCCTGTTTATGACGATGGCAGGACTCGGTGATATCCACATCATAATGGGGAATCATCCGGGCGATGGTTTTTACGAGTGAGAGAAGTAAATTGATGCCTACGGAGATATTGGGAGCGTAGACCAGCCCAATCTTTGCCTGTTCGGTTATTTTTTCAATCTCAAAAAGCTGAATATTGTTGAATCCGGTGGTTCCGATCACCACGTTCACTCCGTGCTTGGCCAAGGTTTTGGTGTTTTGCAGGGCTGCGGCCGGTGAGGTGAAATCGATGGCTACGGTAAACTTTGTGGTCTCAATCTCCGATTCAAGGTCCTGAGAGTCTTGAATGATAAGTTCTCCGGCACCGGGAAGATACTCGGACAGCGGGCGGCCGATTTTGTTACCGCCGGGTTTGCTGATGACCGAGACCAGTTCGAATTGGGGGGCCTTTAATATTGCGTCGGCCACCACCATCCCGGTCCGGCCGAGTCCTAACAGGCATGTCTTTATCATGATGTAACACCTCTATACTATGTTTTTACAATTCGGATGAAGCGATCGTTCCTCATTCGTAGTTATTTGATTTTTTAAAAGGTATCTTAAGTACCGGCTCTTTTTTGAGTGGGTTTCCGTTATGAAATCTGTAAAACGAATCCTTTACAGAAGTTGTATGAGCGATGATTTTGGGTTTAACTGCTAGGAAAATGAATCAGGCTCAGGAGACAAAAAAACCATGGAGGAAGTCCATGGAGACATATCGGCCTCATGTTCACCCCTCTTTCCACGCCTACGGAGTTAGCTGCCGGGTTCGGGTCGTAAGAGTGACCCTAAAATTGTCTCGGATGATCTAAATCCGAGCATATTCATTCACCCCGAAAAATTGGTTCCCCCGTTCTCACCAAAAGTGAGATTAAGCGTTCATGTGTTATGGGCTATAAGATTACTATTATTATACAGTTTTATAAAATATAGTCAAGCGGTCTGGGCATGGGGATTGCTGGATAATTTCAAAGAGGTTGGGGAGGGTATAAGTTACTGACGGTATAGCGGAGAATATTCTTGAGGCGCCATGATAAAAACACTCTTTTCCAATCCCCATTATTTCTCATTGATTGTGCTTCCCATCCTGATATTCCTGGCCCGGATCTGTGATGTAACCATCGGCACCATCCGGATTATCTTTGTATCCAGGGGCAGAAAGCAGTTGGCTTCGTTTTGCGGCTTTTTTGAGGTCTTGATCTGGCTGGCAGCCATCGGACAGATTATGCAGCATCTTGATAACGTCTGGTGTTATCTCGCTTATGCCAGTGGTTTTGCCATGGGGAATTTTATCGGAATCACGCTCGAAGCCAAGTTGGCCATGGGAATTTTAGTGGTCCGGATATTCACTCAGAACGATGGAAGCAGGTTAATTACCCGGCTCAAACAGGCTGGATACGGTGTAACCTGTCTGGACGGGCAGGGTACGACCGGTCCGGTACAGGTGATTTATACCGTGATTCAAGGAAGCTCGCTCGGAATAGTGGACCGGCTCATCCGGGATTATAATCCAAAAACTTTTTACAGTATTGAGGATGTGCGTTTTGTCAGTGCCGGTGTGTTTCCGGTTCAACACCATACCTTTAGTCCGTTCCGGTTTCCCGGCCGGAAACGTTCCTAGTAGGCGGCCTCATATTATAATAAAATCCGTATCCGGTTTTTTAACAAATCCATCGTTTAGCCCGTCCCAACCCGGATAAAATAAATCCGGATAGCGGGTATTTTTTAGGAGGCGGAAAAATGGAAGAAGTGCAACCGCGGATCTTTGAAAACCGGGAATTCGTCGAATTTGAGGAGGAGGATATACGGCGTCTAAACCGGATGGAGGCCGAGAAGTTTGATCGAAACCCCGAGTTACGTCAGGTCATGGAGACGATCACCGCCGAAGTCGGTGAACGGGGCCGCTGGGAAGAACAATGGGTAACTGTCGATCATAGCGGTAGGCGGGTCTATGCCCGGATATACCGCGGCCCGGACCGGGTGGTGGCGGTAACCGCCGATGGCCGGATCGTCCGGGACTTTGATTATTCCCCCCGGTCGGAACCGGGTCCACAGTCCATCGATGAACCAAGCAATTGGTAAATCGTTGCTTGACGTATTGGTTCAGCAAATACCGCCGGCGTTGGTGGGCGCCGATGACCGGAGCCGTATTGGGATTTTGGTTATTCTTAATTCTACTTCGGATATTCTTTGGGGCGCTGGGAAGGGCGACCGTCACTCTTCCGGCGTTGTTGATTATCTCCGTAGTCTGTATGGTGCCGCTGGGCTTATATGTCTATATGGCCTGGAGACACCTTCTGATCGGAGCGAGTTTGGGTTTGGGGGCGGGGATCGTCGCCATGCTGTGGCTGAATATCCGGGGCGGCGGTTGGGAGGATTTATCCGGAGTTTCGGTCTTGATGGAGGCGGCTGCCTTCGGCACGGTGATCGGGATCATCGTTGAATGCGGTTACAAGTTGTACCAAAGGTTCCGGCGGGAGTGATTCGGTGTTGTCCCCGAAATATGCCGTTTCGTAATCGTATAAGGGAATGTAATTTGGAACACAATATGATAGTAACTCATAAGACGGGAACATTTGAGAGTGAAATTGCGTTTAAACAGATGTACATCAGGTTGCGGATAGGGTACGGAATCGAATAATCGGACAGCCGCTCAAAGGGGCGGTTTTGTTTTGTCCGGCACCCGTCGGGTTTCCGAAAAAATCATGACAAGTTGAATCAAGGAACCAACGACAAAACGGTTTTGGGGGACAGTTCCCGGCTTAGGCAGGAAAAACGGTCCGGTTGTGGAAGAGTATAAACTGGAAACTGAATCCAAGGCTCTGTCCGGTCACAGGTTCTTGAGGCGTTAGGCAACAATGGATGGGTGGAGAGCTTTTTGGAAACTATCGATTTACATGGTTATAATCAGCAAGAAGCCCGGGAATTGTTGGAACGCCGGCTACAGAACGCTGCGGCATATGGCGAGCGGGTTGTCCGGATCGTTCACGGTCAGGGGAAGCATAGCGAGGTTTTTCCGGTTTTAAAGTCATTTGTCCGTCGTTGGCTTGAGGAATCCGATCTGGCAGCGATGCTGGTAGCCGAAGTCTACCGTGGTGAAGATGGCTCACCTTATACCTTGCCGAATGCCGGTGAGACTATTTTGGTCTTGAAAGGCGCCGGAACCACCTATCATGAGCCGCAGCTGAACCCGGACGACGAAGAGGAATATGAGGCCCGCCGTCAGGCCAAAGCAATCATGGCTGATCGGCTAAGGGTGGCGCGGCGCCGGAGGCGCCGTTGAGGAAAGGCGTAATGCGGGCCACTATCGGATCTAATTGATTATCCATGATTCGGCATATTGAAACGTTCAGATAAAACCTGCCGAGTAAATTTTTCCGGAAAGCTCGGGGAATGAGGCGATTTATTATGTTTGAGGTTTGGTTTTATAGTTTAGGCAGCGTGATTGCGGTAAGCGCACTTTCTCTACTGGCTGCGATTTTCTTGGTAGTCGGAGAACACAGGCTACAAAAGGTATTGCTTTTTTTAGTCAGTTTTGCCGCAGGCGGGCTTTTCGGTGATGCTTTGATCCATCTTTTACCGGAATCCTTTGAAAAGCTGGGTGCGAAACTATCCACCTCGCTCTGGGTGATTGCAGGAATCATTCTCTTCTTCGTGCTGGAGAAATTCATCCATTGGCGGCATTGTCACGATCTGAACTGTGAGGGGCATGCCCATCCCATGGTGGCGGTGAATCTTGTCGGTGATGGGGTTCATAACCTCATCGACGGAATGTTGATTGCCGCAAGTTTCTCTGTGAGCCGGCCTTTAGGAATCACAACCACGCTTGCAGTTGTGTTACATGAGATACCTCATGAAATCGGTAACTTCGGCGTGCTGGTTCATGGCGGTCTCCCGGTGAGGCGGGCATTATTTTTCAATTTTTTGACTGCGCTCACCGCTATTGGCGGTGCGATTCTCGCTTTACTCATCGGGCCGCGTTTGGAGGGTTTCACACTTGCTCTGCTACCGGTTACAGCCGGCGGTTTTCTTTACGTGGCCGGATCCGATCTCATCCCTGAACTCAAACATGAGGTGGAGCTGTCCCATTCGGTATTGCAACTCATCTCGATGAGTTGCGGGGTCGGCTTGATGGCGTTGTTGATACTCGTTGAATAGCAGTACGCGGTTAAAGCTTTTTGATTGCCGAGCCTCTTGATTTGCTGGGCCCATCCTGCATTTCTTCTGCATTCGGGCCGGGTGGTTGATTTTGGATATCCGACCAACGGATGCTTGGATTGACTCGATTTCCATAAAAACAAGTTCAAGCGGTGAAAACTCCTCTGTCGACCGGTGTCGTAAGGCATGACCCGGATTGACATTCATGGTAAAATGATAAGTAACATGCTTATCAGGCTCTTTAAATTTTAAATCAAAGGAAAAATAGGATGAAACGATTATTGGTTCGAATCACGTTGATCTGCGTTTTGGTTTTGGTTATCTTCGTGGTAACCCTTTGGGGTAAAAGCCCGGAGAAGGAACGAATCTTACCGCAGCTGCTAATGGAGAGTCTGGGAAATTGGCATTATGACCCGGTTCCAGTTGATGACCGGTTTTCGAAACGGGCCTATACTTTATTGATCAAGAGTTACGATTATGAAAAACGGTTTTTCCTCGAATCCGATCTGGCCGAGCTTCAAAAATATCAAAATGAAATCGATGATCAGGTGAAACAGGGTACCACCGATCTTCTGAGCCGTTCCGAGGCGATCTTCCGTGAGCGAATCTCGGAAGTTCAAGCTTGGGCCGATGAAATTTTAAAACAGCCTTTCGACTTAAAGGCCACGGAGAGTCTGGAAACCGACCCGGCCAAACTATCCTACTGTAAGAACAGTGCCGAACTCAAAGAGCGCTGGCGCAAAATACTTGAATATCAGACGATCCTTCGCTATTTGGAGTTGATTGATTCAAAGGATGCGGGAAAAGCTAAATCCGGTTCGCTCGGACCAATCCAGCCCCAGTTGGAGCAGGAGGCGCGCCATGATGTCGCGGTAAGTATCAAATATACTCTGGGCCGGATGCTTAAGGAAGACTCAAGCGCATCCCTGGAGCGATATTTGAATGCCCTGGCCGGAAGTTTCGACCCGCATACGGAGTATTTTTCTCCAACCAAGAAAGAGGATTTCGATATCTCAATGACCGGAAAGCTTGAGGGAATTGGGGCCATGCTGGGTCAGGACGGTGCCTATATCAAGGTTGTGGAGATTGTGCCCGGAAGCGCCGCTTGGCGGCAACAAGAGTTGAAACCGGAAGACATCATCCTCAAGGTGGCGCAGGGTCAAGAGGAACCGGTAGATGTGACCAACATGTCTGCGGATGACGCGGTGAAACTGATCCGGGGTCCTAAGGGAACCGAGGTACGCTTGACTGTTAAGAAACCGGACGGTCGGATCATGGTGATTCCCATTATCCGTGATGTAGTGGTGGTCGAGGAGACGTATGCCCGTTCGGCAGTACTTGTCAATAAAAAAACCGGTAAGAAGACCGGCTATATCAACCTGGCCTCGTTTTATCACGATTTCCAAAATCCCCGCGGCCGTAATTCGGCGACGGATGTCCGGAAAGAATTGGAGAAGTTGAAGGCCGCCAAAGTCGGCGGGGTCATTCTTGATTTGCGGAATAATGGCGGAGGTGCCTTGGAGGATGCCGTTCAGATGGCCGGTTTGTTCATTAAATCCGGGCCTATCGTCCAGGTGAAGAGCGGTTCGGGACGGGGTGAGGTTTATAATGATCCGGACGGCGGCGTGGTTTATTCCGGTCCGCTGGTGGTGCTGGTCAACTCATACAGCGCCTCGGCGTCTGAGATTTTAGCCGCAGCACTTCAGGATTATCACCGGGCGGTCGTCGTCGGCAGTAATTCCTTTGGTAAGGGAACGGTTCAAACCATTATCGATCTGGATCAATTGCTCGGTAATCAAATGGCGGACTTGAAACCTGCCGGCTCTCTCAAGATCACTGTTCAGAAGTTTTACAGGATTACCGGCGGTTCCACTCAGGAGAAGGGGGTAACCGCGGATATTCAATTGCCGGAAGTCTATAGCATTCCTGAGCTTGGAGAACGTTCGCTTGATTACTCTTTGCCTTGGGATACGGTGAAGAGCTTGCGGTATAGCGAATGGAACCAGGAACCGAAGATCGTCGCCCTGCGGCAACAGAGTGCGGCGAGGATCAAGGTTGACCCGGCATTCCGCCTCATTGTGAATGACCAGGCCAAATTTCAAAAGATCAGCACCACCACATTGCAGCCGTTGAATATCGATAAGATACGTGCCTCTCAGCAACTGATAGCCTCGGAAAGCGCCCGGCTGGATCAGTTGGAGGTCAAGTTGAACAATATTAAGGCTTCGTTCCCCGGGAAAACGGGGATAACCACGGATTCGAAACTCAAGGATTGGCTGACCAAGGTCGAAAAGGACTGCTATATCGGTGAAGCCACCTTCATCTTGAACGACATCGACCGCGGGAAACGTTAAAAGGATTTTGAAAAGTCATTATATTAGCAGGGCCGGCCATTTGCCGGCCCTGTTATCGTTTATTGCTTTTTCCCACTACCTACGACTCACTCTTGCTCTCTCTGGCGACAAGCGCCAGAGAGAGTTCGCACGCACAAGCGCGCGTCACCTCGATCCTTCGAAGCTTTTTACTGCTTGAATCCGCCTTCTCCCCTCTTTCCCACTTGCCGGGAGTGAAGGGTAGCTAGAGGGGTGAGTCGTCAATACCGCCTACGACTCACTCTTGCTCTCTCTGGCGACAAGCGCCAGAGAGAGTAACCACTATCCTCCGAGGTCTATTGTTTCCTGCTTGCCGGGAGAGAAGGGGATCGTGGTTCGGTCATATGCTAACCTTATTTTAAATAGGGCAGTTTTTGAGAGTCGATATTGACATCAACCAATGATGCCGGGTTTTGAAAGGCAGTCTCGAGAATTGACTCGCAACCGTTCAGATCATTCAGTTGATAACTATTCCAGCCGCAGGCGGAGGCGAGTTGCGGTATATTCGGTAACTGCAGTTCGGTTCCGCAGGGTTTGAATCCCATCTGAGCCATTTTCTGCATTTCCAGGCCGTAAACCCCGTTTCGCAGGACCAGTACGGTGAGGGGAAGTCCGAGCCGGATTACGGTGTTCAGTTCCCCCAGGGACATCAAGAAACCACCATCCCCAATGATCGCCACTACCTGGCGCTCGGTATGGTGTAGCTTGGCTGCAATCGCCGCTGCCAAGGCACACCCCATGCTGCGCCAGTTGGATGAGACAAGTACCGTTTGAGTTTGGGCCGGGAAACTCCAATTAAACCAATGCATAAATTCTCCCACATCAAGGGTTATAAGGGCATCGGGCCGGATCAAGGAAGCCAGAACCCTGAAAAATCGCACCGGATCCCGTGGGGTGCTCCTCTCCCGCAACTGAATTTGATTATTCCGGCGGGTTGTCTCAATCCGGGCCCGCCATGCTTCCCTGACTCCCGGAACAATTGATTTTTCCGCCAATCGGTTGATTAGGGTTTCCAGATCGCCGTTTAATAACAATGCGCCGTCGTCGTAAAGCACGGATGTTTCATCACAGAGACGAATATAGCGTGCTCCTTCGGGTAGGTATGGCCTTTCATAAACCGCTTCTCCAAATGAGATGATCAGATCAATTTCGGACCAAGACTCCGGAAGATTTGCCGGTCCGACTCCCCCGATAACGAGCGGATCGGTATCGGGGAGCCCACCCTTGTTATCCAATCCGATCACGATTCCAGCCCCGTAACCGGCTGCCAGGGAACGCAATGGGGTCGTATATGGCCGTGACTCCCGTCCGATAATGAATACCGGCCTTTGGGCTTCATTCATCCATGTAAGTGCTTTTTCCAAATCGCCACTAAAAAACCCTTTACCCTCGGAATGGGGTGGAATAGGCAATGGAACCGCAATGTTCCCGTTGATTTCGGCTGCCAGGATGTCTTGGGGAATCGCCAGATGGACCGGGACGCGTTCGGATAATGCCTTGGCAATCAGCAGGTTGAGTACAGGGAGCGCTGCATCCGGAGATATGCAAAGCTCCGAGGCGCCGGTGATCGCGGTAAAAAGGGTCTGTTGATTGAAGTACTGTTTGACGTGAGTTCCTATCTTGG
>DASVMB010000502.1:0-8087 GCA_036384575.1 Bacillota bacterium | reverse complement strand
ATAAATGTCCTCAAAAATCCGGATTATCCGTCCGACTATTTCCTGTAACAATCATGTAAATGGAGCAGTCGGATAATTAACAGAAGTAATTCGTTTAAAAAACTGTTTTTCCTTCCATCAATCATCATGAATCCATTACCTATTATTCCTCTCCACGTTTACTCCCTGAAGTCTTCTTGTTAAATCATCCGATACGAGGGGAGTCCCTCAGATCACAAGAGGCTATCCCATTATTCCAAGATAGCCTCCATGTTTTAAAACTTTTAGATGACGTTCTTGCCACGTTCACCAGTTCTAACCTGAATCGCCTCAGCCAACTGGTAAATAAAGATTTTACCGTCCCCGGTCTCCCCGGTTTGCGCCGCATATTGAATCGCTGTGATGATCTTCTCCATATTCTCTTCCAAAGTGACAATCTCGATCTTTACCTTGGGATGGAGAACGATCTCGTACTCCGAACCCCGGTAGTGCTCAACTGCGCCTTTTTGTTTGCCGCAACCCTTGACCTCGCTAACCGTCATGCCGCGAATCCCCACCTTGGCCAAGGCGTCCTTCACGGCCTCAAAACGGCTCGGGCGAAAAATGGCTTCTATTTTAATCATTTCTTTAAGCCTCCTTTGATACTGCGGCAGACTTAACAGCTGTCCGCGATGCCTGAGAATCTTCCTCAGGGAAAGTTTGGGCGGTTCCCAAGGCGCTTAGAGCGAACTCAGGGTAACAGAGGGCACCGTGTACCGGCATATCCAGTCCGGCCAGTTCCTCCTTGGCCGAGACCCGCAACCCAATGGTCTTGTCGATTAACTTCAACACCAAGAAGGCAAAGGGGAAGATCAATAATATCAAGGCCAGGATCGCAACCACTTGCGCCCCCAGCTGACCCCAGTCACCGTTTAAGAGCAGTCCTTTAACGCCACCGTATGTCCCGTCCGCAAACAGCCCCACCGAGAGCACACCCCACATTCCGTTAACGCCGTGAACCGAAACCGCTCCAACAGGGTCATCGAGCTTCAGTACATTCTCCACAAACCAGACCGAAGCGCAAACCAGTACACCGGCGATACCGCCGATTACTACCGCCGCCCATGCCGGAACGTAGGCGCAGGGAGCGGTAATCGCCACCAAACCGGCGAGCACTCCGTTACAGGACATACTGGTGTCCGGTTTGCCGGTAGATTTCATCATATATAACATGGCGGTCAAACCGCCGGCACATCCGGCGAGCATTGTATTGACTGCGGCCACAGTCAAACGGAGATCCGTGGCAGCCATGGTACTCCCGGCGTTGAAACCGAACCAGCAGAAGATCAGGATGCAGGTTCCAATCACGCCCATACTGAGGTCATGGCCCGGCATGGCCACCGGTTTTCCTTTCACAAATTTGCCGATCCGCGGTCCCATGATGATCGTTCCGGCCAAAGCCGTCAGACCGCCCACTGCGTGAACTACACCCGATCCGGCGAAATCTTTGTAACCCGCTCCCAAGCCAAGGACGTTGAGCTGTGACAACCATCCTCCGCCCCAGGCCCAGTTGCCGAAGATCGGATAAATGATCCCGCCTACCAGGAAGCCGTATACAATGAAGGCGCTCCATTTAAACCGTTCCGCCATTGCGCCCGTAGGTATGGTAGCCGTGGTGTCCATGAAGGCGGCCTGGAATAGGAAGAGCATGAAAATACCGACATCGTACGCCTTGCCTCCCAGGGCAAATCCGGATAATCCCAAGAGGTTCCATGTATGGCCGCCGATATTAATCGAGAGCGCCTTGGATAAACCCTCGTAAACTCCACCGACACCGCCAAACATCAGACCAAAACCGACTAGGAAATAACCGAGGGTTCCAAATACCCAAATCATCATGTTCATCAACATCGTGTTGTTTGCGTGGATGGCTCTAGTAAAACCGGTTTCCACCATCGCGAACCCGGTCATCATGAATATTACAAGGAACCCGCAGATCAAAGTCCAGATAAAATTGACCGGTGCGTTGGGGTCTTTTTGTAATGTAGCCGCTCCCGTCGGATCAGGAGCCGCCATGGTCACCGATGCCGCCATGGCCACCAACAGTAAACTTAAAACCAGTCCGATGCCAATCTTGACAGAGGGGGATTTCCGCAAAAAATCACTCATCCGAATCACTCCTTAAGTTATTTGTCCGAAAAATTCACTTAATACGAAAGACAACCTGATAAACCCTTGCCGGATCCGGCCCCGGCCAAAGCCGGACAGGATATCACCTCCGCAATGTAATGTTTTTGTAATATTCAAGTCGATTATTGAACCGGTCGAAAGCTTTGTTGTGCAAATTCTAACATAAATATGACGTCATATCAAGTTATTAACGTAAGAAATACAATGTACACATCAAAAGCTAACATATACTTTACATATATCGATTCCTGCCATAGCGAGGAGAGGGCAGCATTCATGGTAGGGATGAATTAAACAGGCCACATCCGGGTCTCCCCGAATGTGGCCTAAATTACTCCGATATAAATTTCTCCCCTTAAACCGTCTGCAAGGTTCGGATCAGTTCCCCTGCTGCAATTAAGCCGGCCATAGGCGCGAGATACGATAGGCTCCCATCCGGCTGACGGCAACCGGAACATCCCCGGCATGATGAACGTTTCTGACAGGCAGATCCATGACAACCGGATTCCGCAACCGTAGTTTGTCGAACCGGCGGTTCAGTCGAATAGACGGCCGACACCCCTGTTTTAATTCCCCGTTGGTATAAGGCGACCCTCAGAGCTTCAGCCTCCTGACAATCCCGGATCGATCCGATATCCGATTTCCGAAAGGACAGGGGATCGGTACGGCCTCCTGTATCTAATATGGCCATCACCGGGATCCCCCGGCCGGCAGCAAAACCGATTCGTTCCGCACGTTGCAGGGGTAAACCGCATGTATCCAACATCCATTGAACCTTGCCGTGCAAGATAGCCTCGAGATTCCAAGGGCCGGCCCACTCCTGCCAGGTAACCACCACTGCTTCGGGATTAATTGCCTTTACCCGTTCCGCTAAAACATCAACTTTCGGTTTGCCATATGCATCCCCTGCCGCTGTAAGCTGCCGGTTGGTATCCGAAATATCCACCATCCGGGGGTCTGCCAGCACCAGCCAACCGACTCCCGCCCGTGCCAAAGCCTCTACAGCATAAGAACCGGCTCCGCCAAGTCCAATAACCGCCACACGGGCCCGACTCAAAGCAGCTACTCCCTCAGCGCCGATCAATAGTTCGGTACGACTGAAACGATGCATCTTGGAATCAGCCATCATTCTCCTCCTCATTCAAAGGCAACAGGCACTCGGCGCTAAAAGTCCGCCATCCTGAAAAATCAAACATTGGACGATGAGGTTCTCCAGGTTTTAGCATCTAGAAAACCATCCGGAATATGCATTGAGGCTCCTCTGTGCTGCGGTTTTTTAAAATTCATGTTGCTTGTATTCGCAATTTGCTACGATATTCCTTCCATCCGAGCCAAACTTAGGTAGAATAGATAAATCCCCTACCGCAGATAGTATGTGTCTCCTTTTTCTACGAGGTTAAAATCCCACTAAACAAATGGGGTTAATAATAAATTACAAAAACTCGTAAGCCTGTTATAGAAGATCATCCCCGATTGAGGTAGATTGGATATTAAGGAAAGGAAGGTGCGAATGATGAACGCTTTCAAACAAATTATCAATCCCCTGGCGTACCATACCCCGGAAGATATGCTTTTTGGACGGGCACCCCGGCCGGTTACCGGGAGAAACGGGATGGTCATCGGCGGGGGGACGGTCTATCCCGAGATCAACTTCACCTTGCCTCCGATGCCGGTTGAGTCGGGGACCATTCCTGATATTCTCAAAGAATACCGCCAGATCATCCAAGGCGTCTGCGAACGGGCGGTGGTCCTCCATTCCCCCGGGATTGTGGTGGAGGTGGAATTACTTCCGCCGATGACGGTCCACCCTCAATGGGGACTTGATGTAGTTAAGGTAGTCAAAGATACGTTGATTTCCTACGAAGCGAAACAAGGCCTGAAAAGTTTATTACGGGTAACGCCCAACGATACCCGGGAGATGAAACGCCCACCCTTGCTTTACTCCGGTCTATACTGGGAAAATATGTTGGTAACCTTTGAAGAATCGGCCAAGGCCGGTGCCGATTTCTTGGCGATTGAATCCACCGGAGGCAAAGAAATATGCGATGACGCTTTGATGAACGGGGATATCGCCTCCGTCATTTTCGCCCTCGGCGTCCTGGGAGCGTATGATATGAAACGCCTCTGGCAGGAGATTGTCGCCATCGCAACCAAATATAATTGTATTGCCTCGGGGGATACCGCCTGCGGGTTCGGAAATACCGCCATGATCCTGGCGGAACAAGGGTATATCTCCAAAGTCTTCGCTGCCGCGGTCCGGGTGGCTACAGTCCCCCGCAGCTTGATCGCATATGAGGCGGGTGCGGTCGGGCCCAGTAAAGACTGCGCCTACGAAGGACCCTATATGAAAGTCATTGCCGGAGTGCCCATCGCCATGGAGGGTAAATCCAGCGCCTGTGCCCATCTCAGCCCTCTGGGAAATATCGCCGGAGCAATCTGCGATCTCTGGAGCAATGAATCGGTTCAAAATATCAAGTTGCTGGGAGGAATGGCTCCCACCGTCTCAATGGAACAACTGATCTATGACACCCGGTTGATGAATCAAGCCTCTCAAGAAGGATTCGAAGCCGCCGTAATGCTGCGCGATTGGATGGTGGAGTCCGACAGCCGTTTCGATCCCCAGGCTTACGTATTGCGTCCGGATTTCGTCTTTCAAGTATCCCGGGAATTAATGACAGCAGCCGATCCGTATCGGCGCACCAAAAAGGCGGTCTCCACCGCGTTACAGTTGTTGCGGGAGGGAGTAGATGAAGGCCGGCTGGCTTTAAGCAAACGGGAGCAACCTTACCTGGAACGTCTCTCCGAACAGCTGGCCGGGCTTCCCGACGATCCCGCCGCCCTTTGGGAGAACCTACGCGGTTCCATTCCGGAAGGCAGGATCCTTCCTTCCGAATACCAATTGGCGGAAATCATCGGATAATAACCTGATGAACCGGAAGTCGCTTTCTAACGGATTGATTTGTGCCGGTTAAAATGAAAAGGCTTACCTCATACGGGTAAGCCTTCAGTTTAGCAAAGTTTCTGCTTAAGTGACGGTAGTATTCCGAAGAACCGTACGCCAGGATGTGTACCGGCTAGATAAAATACATCGGCTCTTCCGGCATGGCCGCACTGGCCCGATCCGCCAGATCTTGCAACGTGGTGCCGTCCAAGAATTCGTTAATCTTATCCCGGAGTTCCTCCCAAAAGGAACGGGTCGGACAGATCTTGGACCGTTCACAAATATTGCCGGAGCTTGATTCATCAACGCAAAACACCGGAACGATTGGTCCTTCGAGAGAACGCAGAATCTGTCCCACCGTTATTTCCTGCGGGGGATGGTTCAGTTCATATCCACCCTGGGAACCACGGGAGGCTTTGACCAAACCAGCCTTACGCAAGTTGGTGAACACCTGCTCCAGATAGGATTCAGAGATCCCTTGGCGCTCGGCAATGACACGCAAGGCCATCGGACCATCCGTTATATGAAGGGCGATGTCGACCATGGCACGCAAACCGTATCTGCCCCGTGTGGAAACTTGCACGATAAGTACTCCTTTCGAGCCCGAACCTCTCTTAACGACGACTCATTCCTGGTTTCAACGTATAATTGATAAATACCCATCAAGGTTCAACATCGATGGGCGAACCAGATAATTTATTAGTTAATCGATAGGTTTTGAATACATTAAATATAGCATAAACCCACTCTCTTTTCAAGATTATCCGGGTGGGGCAAATCTAGCATTCTCCGGTCTCTGATCCATCCGAGGCAGGAAGAAATAAATAGAATCGGTACCCATGAATGAGACCGATCCTTGTGTAAAAAGTGTGAAGTTTGAAGAGCGGAGGGTGAAATCCAATTTTCTCTTTTCACTTTTCATTTTTCTATTGCCTGTTGCCCGTTGCCCGTTGCCCGTTGCCCGTTGCCCGTTGCCCGTTGCCTCTCGCCTCACGCCTATATCCCCGCCAGAATCCGGATATCCTCGATCCGCACATGGTAGCCTTCGGTTTGCTTCAAAAGCATGTTTACCAAACCGGTATGATTCAAGTTCATCATGCAGAATCCCGGCAGGAAGGTCACTCTGCAGCCAAACTCCGGCTGTTTTTCAATTTGTACCGCCAATCCTTCAAAACCCACCATGTGATAGGCATCAACCTCTTTGACCGGGTGATCCCTGGCATACTGGGGTCCCACCACCCAGGTGGTGAGCAGCCCGGTTATGGGGCTGGCTTCAATCACACGAAGCACGTGTGGTACGGGGCAACCCGCTCCCATTGGCCTGCCCACTACCAGATCACCCTTACCAATAGCCAATTTATCCACCAGATCACTGCGGAACGGCAGAACGATCTTGCGGGCTGAGATCTCTCCGGGTAGCGGTGCCAGTACAAAATCGTACCTATGCCCCAAAACATCCCGGCCGTCGTACAATGCTTCCTGAACCTCAAGTCCTCGATTCGGCGCTCGGACTGTTTCCTGCTTGTGGTAAAACGGACAGTCATTGTATCTCTTTTGGGCTGTAGTAACTTGTTCCAAGAACTCCCCACAGTTTTGACTGCCGCAAAGCCCGCAATTTCTGCCCGGCGGCGCCCAACTCTCGGGTGCCAACCGCTGCTCCTTTTCGGAATGTATTTCAGTCTCGATTGGTTGCTCCGCCCTAATCTCTTCAGGGCCTGTTCGTTTCCCCATCCTCATTCACCTCGATAGAGATAATCAGCGATCGCACCCTCAAGCCGTTTGACCACCCCGAAATGCTTTTTCCAGCCGATATCCTTCTTGCCCACACAGATAGTACAGGTTCCCAAGGGAGGATTTCCTTTTAAAACCAACTGTTCCGGATCGACATCCGCTGAGTGTCGGATCAAATCGTAGAGGCGTTGTAGGGATGTTCCCTGTAAAGCGTTGGTCTCAAGGAGTATCACCCGGGGGTGAATCTCCCGGATCTTTTGAATCAAAACCTCCCGTTCGGCCTGACTAACCAGATCAATCTTTGTAACTACGGCTACATCGGCCAGGCTGACCATGGCACCCATCTTTTCCGGGGCATGGATACCGGAGATGGAACTTAAAACCACGATACCCAGGCCTTGATTAAGGTAAGGGGAACAACGCAGACAGAGACCGGCGCTTTCGACAATAAAAAGATCCACCCCATTTTGCCCGGCCCATTCCACTGCGTCTCCAAGCACCATTACCCCGGCATGATCGGGACAGAGATCGCCTGAATAAACCTTTTTGGTGAGGATTCCGTATTCGTTCTCAAGTTCAACGTCTTCATACGCCTTAACCACATCGATCTTGAGAAAGGCGATCTTAAGTTCGTGTTGGAGGTTGGCAACGATCTGTTTGACCAATGCCGTCTTTCCGGCCGATGGCGGGCCGGCAATGATGATCAATTTCATTTTCACCGCTCCTCAGGCTAAATTCAGATTGACCAATTCCCGGGTAATGACATTGCCGGCCCGGAGTTCCTCGCGAATAACGCCGATTCTTTTGTCGAGTTCCACCAGATTTCGGGCGGCGTAGACCTCCAATTCGTTTTGATATAAAACTTTTTTAACACCACCGTTCTCCATGATCAAACGTTTTCTGGTATGCAGGGCGATAACCGGATCATGGGTCACAAAAATAATAATTTTACCTGCATCCTGAATGATCGACATTACTTCGGATTTAAAAATCCCGGCGTTTTCGATCTCATCCAGCAGGATGATGGGCGCGGCGCCAATCAAGATGGCATCGGCGATCAACAGTGAACGGGTCTGGCCTCCGGATAGAGTCGTAACCTTATAATTCTCGGTGATCTTTTCCCCGGTAAAGATATTGGCAACTTCAATCGTGTCGGCAATGATACCGGGATCCTGGATGCCACGGGCCCGGGCATGGATCTGTAAAAACTCCCATACTGGAAGATCCGCGAAGCACTTAGTGTTTTGGGTAATCATCGCAATCGGTT
>DASVMB010000501.1:0-13824 GCA_036384575.1 Bacillota bacterium | reverse complement strand
TATCCGGTCACTGTGAAACCGGAACCCGGTCCGGCATTGGACCGTTCATTGAATCCCGGGCGTTTCCGGGAATCAACCGGATATCAAGCTCCAGGCTGGCAAGGGCTGATCCAAACCATGTACCGGGATTTTCAGACCGCTTCATGTTATTCAAAAACACAACTCTAGCCGGTGTACAGCCAATCCGGAGTACCTCCGTGCGGAAACCGGCAAATATTAAACAGAACTGGAAAGTGCAATTCAGTGATATCGATTGCCTTTAACCTGTATTCATATAGGAATGAATAACCATTCTTGGGCGGCGTTTTCAGTATAGGAGGCAATGCCATGTCATTGTTTCAAGGCAAGGTGGTCGTAATCACCGGGGGAACCGGATCCCTCGGGCAGGTATTGACCAGGCGATTATTGGAGTATCCCGGAGAGACTCCCCGAAAAATCATCATTTTCTCACGGGATGAAGCCAAACAGCATCAGATGCGCATTACATACCAACAGAAAGTAAAACCCACCGATGAGGTGATCTATCATAATTTTGAACGATTGATTGAATTCCGGATCGGCGATATCCGGGACTATTCCGCGGTCCGATCGGTTTTACAAAAGGCTGATATCGTCATCAACGCCGCGGCGCTGAAACAAGTCCCTTCATGTGAATACTTCCCTTTTGAGGCTGTTCAAACAAATATTATCGGCGCGGAAAATATCGTGCGCGCCATCCGTGAAGCCGGACTGCAGGTTGAGACCGTAGTGGGCGTATCCACCGATAAGGCCTGCAAACCTGTGAATACAATGGGGATGACCAAGGCAATCCAGGAACGGATTTGGATCGCGGCCAACATTAATGCTCCCCACACCCGTTTTATCTGCGTTCGTTATGGCAATGTGCTTGCCTCCCGCGGTTCGGTAATCCCGCTTTTTCATGAAGAGATCAGGAATGGCGGTCCGCTTACCGTAACCACGCCCGAGATGACCCGATTCCTTTTACCTCTGGAACGGGCAGTAGATACGATCTTTGCAGCTTTGGCCGAGGCTCGTCCGGGCGAGATATACATCCCCCGAATTGCCTCAGCCCGTATTACGGAACTGGCCAAAGTGCTGATGGCCGATCGTAGGTTGCCGCTTATCTATACCGGGATCCGCCCCGGAGAAAAAGTCCATGAAATCCTGGTCTCCGAGGAGGAAGCCGGGCGTACGTTTGAACGCGGACGTTACCTGGCGATTCAACCGATGCTTCCTGAAGTTACGGCAACAGATTTCAATGTGGTGCCCCTCGGCAAAGCATACAGTTCCGCCGATGTCCTGATGTCTCCGGAAACGATTCGAAGCTTATTGGTCGAACAACATCTAATGGTTGACCAGATTGAATCGGAAGGGATCGAAGTTTTACGCTAAGCGAAAAATTATCCAAAAGAGGTGATTCATTCATGGATGACTTGGATCTTCCGGAATTTCAAACGAAACTCCGTGAGATTCTAAACCTCCCACCGGATACAGCGGCCCGGTATCTTGAAGCCCTGGCTCCTCTGGTAAACCGTATGGCTCAGACCGGTCTGGGAACTACGGCATGCCTGGAGACAGGCTGTTTACCACTTCCGGTCCATTTTTATTCTCCGGTTCCCGATCTGAATGATCTGCGGAACCGCCGGATCTGGGAGAAGCAAAGTACTCTGCACGGAATCGCATGGAACACCCAGGAACAGCTGGCCTTTCTGGAAATGCTCGGCCATTACTACGGATCGGAATGCCGCTGGCCGGCAAAACCCATCGGGGATCCGAATCAATTTTACACCGAGAATAACTCGTTTAGTTTTGGTTGCGCAGCAATCACACATTGCCTGATCCGTTACGCCAAACCCCGCCGGTTGATGGAGATCGGATCTGGCTTCTCCTCCCAGGTGATTGATGAGGCTCTAATGATGAATCGCCATGAGGGCAGCAGTTGCCAGTATACGGTGATTGATCCCTATCCCGCTTCACAGCTTCACTCAGGCCTCAATTCAAAGCCAATGGTGAGGGAGGAACGGGTCGAGTTGGTGGATCCCGAATTCTTCAGCCAACTTCAGGCCAACGATATTCTTTTCATTGATTCCGGACATACGGTGCGCTCTGGCGGTGATGTCAATTTTCTCATCCTGGATGTCCTACCCAGGCTTTCAGAAGGAGTCATGGTTCATTTCCATGATATCCCGATGCCCTACGAATATCCTGAAAGCTATTTCACGAATCCCGGGTTCCGGGTTTTCTGGACAGAGTCCTATCTGTTACAGGCTTTTTTATGCCTTAATCCCCAATATCGGATTTTACTCGCCGTGAGTGATATTTTCCATCTGCACCGGGATGATTTCCAGAATGCTTTTCGGTATTATGATCCGGTAGAGCACCGCAATGCCAGTAGCAGCTTTTGGATTCAAAGGGTCGGCCGGAAACAGGCCTGACCATGGGAGCCTCATGGAAGGCACGCGCCAGGGGAGGAAACGCCATGCGGAACTACCGAATCGTCGGAACTTGCCAGATCTATAATGAAATCCGTAAGGAAAACCTGAAACGCTTTGTAAAATACTTCATGCCACTCCTTGCGGAGTTGGTGGTCTACGATGACGGCAGCACCGATGGAAGTTACGAATATATGCTAAACCATACCCCGCACGTGATTCGTGGTGGGGTAAACGACTTTATCAATGAACGGAGTCATAAACAAATCTTACTGGAAAGAGCCCTGGAGCTTAAGCCGGATTTCATCCTCTGGATGGATGCCGATGAGGTGTTGACCGCCAATGGACCGGAACGCTTGCCGTTAATCTGTGATTACGCGATGGCAAAAGGGATCGATGGCATAAGCTTTCACGAACTAAACCTCTGGCGTAGTTCCTCCTGGCGCAGGATGGATAGTCTTTTTAATGACGGTTGGTTTGTACGGTTATGGCAGGTCAATCCGGGCATGACTTACCTGCAGATCAAGCCGGGATTGCATCAGGAACCGTATCCGTCCACCATCGACCGTATTGAGCGAGAAACGGAAGTTCAGGTATTGCATTACGGTTTTTCTTCCGAGAAACGGCTGGCTTATAAGTACCTAACCTACCAATCATATGGCCAAAGCGGTTATGTCATGCTTGATCGGCTAATCGACGAGCGGACCCTGAGACTGGAAAAAGTCTCCAGGCAACTCATCCCGAAGGAATTATGGCGCAACGAGCCCCAACCCACACCACTTTCCTGGGATGAATCGCTGGCCTATGTGGAAAATTTCCGAGATGAGTTTAACCAAGCCTAATCGAGGCATAAATGAAGCCCAGTTTCACTGGGCTTTTAAGTTTTTTTATCACTTAGTTACATGATTATTCATGTCCCGTACCTGTAAAATGAGATGGCTTAATGGTTTTTGACTATCAGGCAATGACACGTCGAATAACCTGGGAAATAATATTGTTATACCCGGCTAGACTATCATCGTTCAGCAGGTTCTCAAACTTGCAGGATTCGGGATGTCCGGCGAACCAGTGAAGACCGATGGTTTGGTCGGTCAGATAGTGCATGTACGGTGTGTGAAAAATATAAGGGACCATGGCATAGTTAATTGGGTACACTACATCGGGGCTGAGGTTTTCCAGGTTGATGCCGGGGAATCTATCTCGAATCAGTAATGCATTCGGGAAATACAAATTGGGGATCCGCGAGCCGATGCTCTGGTAATCCCCCAAATCAAGCATGCCGTATGTTTGGCCGGAAATAAATTTGTAATACGGGTTTCCCGCTGAACTCAACAAAAACCCGATCGAATGGTAGTATCCACCATTTTCTGCCTGTAAACAGATGGTTGTATCCAAAGCCCTATATCCCGTTTGATTTAAGTATAATGCCTCAATCGGTTGAAAATAGATAATGTCAAAGTCGGACCACAAACCGCCGCTGGTTGATAAGAGATACCAACGAAGAAAATCGGCCTTGAAGGTTTCCGGGATCATATTGTCGATCCCAAAATGAGAGAAGTCAATCTCTACCCGCTCCAAACCCAGGTTCTCAAGTTTCCCGGTATAGTCCGGTCCGGAGAAGCGGCCCGAGTGTTCGGAGGTCCCCCAGGTTTTGGCTCCGGTATAACGGTACTTTGGTACGTATAGTTTGATTTTCCAATCCGGATTTAGTTTTTTGAAGGAAAAAACCGCCAAGTAACGTAGATACGAGACCGTATCGTTTCCCCAATAAAAATGGGCTAGCTTCGGAATATGTTCCAAATGCCACACTTATAATCTCCCCCACTCCCGATTTTCATTGCGTACCAACCGACCCTGACGTGACAGGTATAGGTTGCGGTTATAATGCCATTCCGGGCTCTCCCCGACTTGGTAGACATAGCGCGGATGATATAGATGTATGGCTTGAGCCTGGGTTTGAAGATATTTACAGCCGTATGCGACCAACCGATCCACCAGATCATTGTCATCAAAGGCGATTCCGGTAAAATCTTCATCATAACCCCGGATCGCGTAAAAATGAGCCCTCTCGACAGCCAGTAAAAACGGAAGCCGGACATTAAGTTCCGGATAGTTCCAAAATGTATTGGGATCGAAGCTCCCGTTGCCGCTGGCTAACTGGTGGAGAAATGAGCCGTCACGGTCATCCTTGCCGATAGGCACGGTAATCAGCGTGTTGTTCTCCAAAATCGGTTGAACCAGTTGGGCAATGGTTTCGTTTAAATGAAATATCTCGGCGCAAGACAGAATGATTACCCGGCCTGTGGCAGAGTGCGCCCCGATATTCAGGGCAAATCCCGGAACACGCCACCTAATCCCGGCGCCCCCCAGATTTCGTTGGCCTGAAAAGATGTACCGCAAATTCAATCGTTCACGGTACTGCCCGCAGATCATCTCGGTCTCATCGGGAAGCCCGTCATTAATGACAATCGTCTCAAACGGAAAAGGAATATGTTGCCGGGCTAAGGAATATAAGCCCCACCGAAGTAGCGGGGCACGCTCAAAACTGGTAAGCAGGATGGAAACCTGATTCATGATAGCGCTACCTCTTTGGCTAATCTTCGTTTGCCACACGGCGATGCCCGGGGAGTCCGTGAGAAGCCGCGTTAGGATTGATACACCTGCTCCAATTGGGAAACGGCATTGTTAATATCAAAATAGCGATGGATAACCGCCATTCCTTCCCCAGCTAAACGCCGCCGCAGGGTTTTATTCTTTACAAAGGCATATAGGCTGGAAATAAGCGCATCATCGGTCATTACCTGATAACCGGAGCGCTCCCCAAGTAATTTTTCAAAATTATGCCGGCCGATCCCGCCGCCAAAGCCTGAGCCATTCATGGCATAGACCGGCCGACGGCAAGCCATGGCTTCCAATGCCGCCCGATCACAGGCCATCACATGGTCGGCAAGGGATAGAATCCCTCGGACATCGTTGACTTTACCTAACAACCTCATCCGTAAATCAGGATAAACCGCGCTCCTGGTTGCTAAATTCCTCAATGGCTCCAGATAAGGCCCGTCGCCGGCGATTAACAAATTCAGTCCCTTGAGTCTTGCCGCTAAATCGTGGGCACAATGAATCAACTGCCGGACCGGTCCTTCCTTCCCGTCGGCCAGGCGGCTGATAATAACAATGGTATACCAGTTGGGCTCCAATCCGTATACAGCTCTATCAATACGGACAGGAGGAAATGGTTGAAAAGAGGTCAAGTCGATCCCATTTCCGATGATGGTGACCTTTTCGGGACATGGCGTATTACTGCGAAGTAAGGATGCCACAGCCTGATCAACGGCGATAATCCGTTGGGCTTGGGATGTGATTTGCCTTCCGAGGGGAGAACGATCCACTCCGAAGTCGTATAAGCCGTGGATGGTAATGAAGAAGGGTTTCTGAAACATTACCGCCAGATCATACCCCCGAATGATCGCTGTAAACGGATGGGAATGAATGATCTCCGGATTAAAGCGGCGTACCTCATCCGGTATCCTATCCTCCCAATTGAGATATAAGAAATTACCATTATTCCTACCGATGGCCGCGATAATATCCGGCTCGGCGTAAGCCGCGTACAAAAGGATCCGGTGGCCACGGCGGAGTAACTCATTACAGAAGGTGATGATATGGGTCTCTAGACCACCTAAAATCAAGCGGTCCGCCAACATGACAATTCGCACGCCAATTCCCCCGGCATCATCGAATCTGGGGATTCGTGTCCCGCCCGAATTCTGTTCCAGATAATCTATGTACATTTAGGACTGGCGGTGTTATTCGAATAACATAACCAGGCGTTCTTTCCGCCCTTTTCAGGATGATCCGTTCTCCGAAGCGACTCTTCCTGAGAGGTTTTTCCCCTCCACATGGAGGCGAGGGGATTACATATTAAAGTGATCTCTGAGAATTCCCCGGATGATCCGGCACCGTTCGTCCCATGAGTTGATTCGGGCAAAATTACGGGCTTTTTCTGAAGTTTCCGCCCTAAGAATTGGATCCGCCGCTACTTTCAAAGCTTTGAGGCAGCCTTCTTGAAATTGGTGGTAATTGTCACATAACCATGTAACCCCCGGAATCGGAGGGATCTCCGGCAGCCTGGTAGCCACCACCGGTTTTCCGGCCGCCAGGTACTCCCAGAATTTAATGGGATTTGCGTGATCAGTGACTTCATTGTGAAGGAACGGAATGAGCATCACTTCAAAATACTGCATATACCAGGGAAGAAGTTTGTATTCCCGGGTTCCCAGCCAGTAAAGGTTGGAAACCTCAGGAAGCTCAAGCCCGCTTTGCTGGGGGCCAATCATCACCAAACTCCAGGCCGGGTGATCCTGAGCCAGTTTGGCAAGGAGTTTCATATCAAGCCATTCGTAAACGGCGCCTACAAATGCCAGACGGGGATGAGGTATTTTTCGTAATTCGCCTGGTTCCGTAGTAACGCTGGTTTTAGCGAAATGTTCGAAATCAGCTGCATTGGGAATCAAATAGATATGCGGGTTTTCCTCTCTCCGTTCCTGATAGAGAGTACGGGCAGAAGTAATAACCACATCGGCGCGGCGTAATAACTTCCGTTCCCAATCGCTGGTATGTGGATCTGCCCAACTAAAGGCGGCGAAGCTATCGACACAATCATAGACCACTCCTCGTCCGGTAAGTTCCGTGAGGATTGGGACCGCAGCCAGATCGTACACCCAGAGTAACGGTTGGTACCAATGGAGCCGCGCTAATGTTTTCCGGATTTGCGCCCCTACCAACCTGGCATTTTCCCGGGCCAGATCTTCATTATCCATTCCATCCGCATTGATGGCCAGTTTTACGGGGGTCAAAATCTTAAGGGAGTTTTGGATTGATTTTAGCCGCGCTCCGAGATTTTCCGGATATTGTTTCTCGCGTTCAGCAAGTTCAACCGGTGAAACCGGATACGGCGGATCGACATACAAAATATTATAATAACTGCTTAAGCGCTGCATGATCTGTTGAGGACGTTGCCACAAAAACTGCCAATGGGTAGAGGAGAAGCATGCGATTTGACCATTGACGCGCGCCGGCAGTTGACTGACAATATATTGGGGCAAATGGAATTCACCTCTGTGGTAATCTCGAATCATTCTTCCAAAACCACTATAGTTGGGCCACAGCCCGTAAAACTTGGTTAGCCCGTTGCAGGTAGGAATGCTTTTGGTAAACTTCCCTTTGTGCTTTGAGCGCCATGGCCTTTCGTTCCGTCTCACCCAAGGCGAGTAGGCGATTAACTGTTCTTACAGCCTCTGCCGTGTTTCGGACCTGAAAGATCCGATCTTTAAAAATGTGATCCTGAGCCTTGGTATAATGACCGAGGTATAGACCGCCGGCACATGCCAAAGCCTCGTAGGGTCGCATGGATGTCTGGGTTATCGAAGAGGAATCACAATTCATCCCGAGAATAATCTTGGCAGAACTGTAGACCATAGGCAATTCCTCATATGGAAGCAATCCACCGAATTTCTCAGGATATCGCTGCAGATGAATGGGGCGATCCGGATCATCCCACCACAACCCCCAGATCTTAATGTCGTAACCACGTTCCACAAACGGCATCACCAACCACTCAGCCTCGGTATATCGCGAAGAATAATTGGTGGCTACTAAAACTAAATCGTGACGGTATTCGGGATGTTTACCCCTAAAACAATGAAAACGCGGATTACATCCAAACAGCAACAGTTCCGCCCTCCTGCCGAGGGAGCGGTAAAAAGGGACACATTCCGCAGTGGTTGTAAATACCCAATCGGCGTACGGAATATAGGTCTTCGTGGAAAGGTTCGTACATACCGGATCTTCAATCGCCCAGTAAAGATGGGGTATCTTATGGCTGGAAATCGTTTTGCAGACCGTTAGGGGATCGAAGTCGGGATGGCCTTCGGTAAATACAAAATCCGGCTTAAATTCTTCAATGGCTTGCTCCAAACGAAGTCGTTGTTCCGATAAAGGTTGACCCCATAGACGTTCCTGTTCTCCTTGCATTATATGGATCTCATGATTCAATTGTTGAAACCCTTGGGCGATCCCGTACTTAATCAACGGGGGATCGTTCGTGAACAAAACCCTCATATCCACTCCCCTTGCTTTTTAGAAAAAAGTATTGTTTCGCAAGCCGGCTTTATTCTTATGTTATTCCCGCATATTCCAAATGGTGGTATGGCGAAAGTCCCAAACTCCCCCGGCAGGTCAGGAGTGAATTGTCTGGTAGCGTCATAATGAAAGCCCGGTCATTGACCGGGCCGGAGAGAATAACCTACCACCAGCGGCTTGATTCGACTACAGGCTGTATCTTGATCTGGATCCGCTGCTTTAGGTCCCTTCGGTAAAAAATTCATGCTGAAGTTGAAGAAAAACAAGATAATTCCGGGAAACCGCTGCGGACCATTGAGTTTAAACCTGCCGGCATTTCAAGTTGATATTAGTTGCAGATTTGGCATAAGGTGCTGAATTTATTGGAGGGAGTCACGGTGACAATGCCTTGCGGGCAAGGAAGCATCAGATTTTGAACCTTCAACGATACCAACTGGAAGATTTCGAGTACTGCCAGAAGTGTGGTGGGGGTATTAAAGAGAAATACATTGTTTTGTAGTATAAATATAGCCTGATCCAACCGGTTTAGGATATCGGTCTTCCGGGTGATGTTGATGGGAAGATCCCTTACCGCTCCTTGTGCCGTTTGGACCACTGTGACCAAATTCGTGATATCAGTCGGTGTCAGAGTGCCGGGACTGCTCAAAAATGAAGCCACTGTTTGAGAGAGGTTGGCAAGATCATTCAATACCGAACATTTACTGCTCATCGTATCACCTCCGCTTTATATTATGTGATCCCGGACGAAGGGGAGCTATACCTCCATAACAACGGGCTGGTTTCACGGGAAGATCTGTCTTCCGAACATAGGCGGAAAAACCGAAACCGGATTTTGAAGTGTAGGTGATGGGGTGCCGATGTCCCCGGCCGGAAGGAATTCTTACCGCGGCTTATTCAGTACTTATCAGGTATGAATTTTTAAATTCCTTGCCGGATTCGGGGTAAAGATATGGAAGAAAAACAAAAAAAAGGGCGGGAGCTCCGCCCTTTTTTTATTGCCGTTTCAGGACAAACCGGGATGGAATCTCGCTTATCCCTTTAGTCCGGTGGTACTGATCCCCTCCATCAGGTATTTATTGAAGAACAAAAAGATCAGGAAGACCGGCACCAGTGACAGGGATGACATGGCAAACATGGCGCCGTAATCCGTCTGGGAGGTGGAATCGGCGAACAGTTTGATCGCCAGTGAAACCGGGAACAGCTTCGGCCGGCTCAGATAGATCAGCGGCCCCATGAAGTCATCCCATTTCCAGTAGAAATTAATGATGATCGTGGTGATCAAGGCCGGACTGATCAACGGCAGAATAATCCGGGAATAAATCGTATACTTCGAGCAACCGTCGATAATCGCGGCCTCATCAAGCTCTCTGGGAATTCCCTGGATGAACTGCATCATCATAAAGACAAAAAAAGCGCTGGCAAACCAGGACGGTAGAATCAGCGGGACAAAGGTATTGGTAAGATCCAGATTGCGGAAGAAAATATACTGCGGGATCATCACTACCTGCGCCGGGAGCATCATCGTAGCCATCATGCAGGAAAAGAGCAGTTTCCGGCCGGGGAAACGAATCCGGGCGAAGGCATAAGCCACCAGCGAGGAGGAGATCGCCACTCCGATAGTAGCGAGAATAGTGATAATAAAGGAATTGGTGAAAAACAGCCCAAAGTTGAGATTACCAAAACCCCGCCAGCCTGTGATGTAATTCTTCAGGCTGAAGGTGTCGGGCATCAGCTTCAGAGATTCATTCAATATTTCATAGTTGGTCTTGAAAGAGCCCAAAACCATCCAGATCACGGGATAGATCATCACAAGCCCCAAAAACAAGATCAGACCATGGGAAAGAATTCTTAAGAGAACTTTTTTGAATCGCATAGTCCCGGACATCTCATTTGCCCTCCTTGGACTCGTAATAAACCCAACTGTCGGAGGTTTTGAAAATCAGGACGGTCACTACGGCGATGATGATCAGCAGTATCCAGGCCATGGCGCTGGCGTAGCACATTTCAAAATAGTTGAAGGCCCGCTTATAGAGATATAAGGCATAAAACATGGTACTGTCCATCGGACCGCCCTCACCTTTGGTAATGATAAATACCTGGGTGAAGTTCATGAAACCGGAAATGGTCTGCATAATCAGATTGAAAAGGATCACCGGGGAGAGACAGGGCAGGGTGATGTAGAGAAACTGCTGCAGCGATGACCCCCCGTCGATTTGGGCGGACTCATAGTAGCTGACCGGTATCTGTTTCAAGCCGGCGGCAAAGATGATCATGGAAGAACCGAACTGCCAGACGGTTAACAGTACGATGACAAAGATGGTAAACCTGGGATCTCCCAGCCAATAGACGGGGTTCTTCATACCCAGCGCGGCCAGTAGGGTATTGACCACGCCCTTCACCTTGAACAGCTCCATCCAGACCAGCGATACCGCGACACTGCCGCCGATCAACGAAGGCAGATAATAGACCGAACGGTAAAAACCGGCAAAGGGCTTGATCCGTGTTAAAAGCAGGGCGACCAGCAGCGCAAAGGCGACCTTAAATGGAACCGAGAGTATCACATAGTAGAGAGTAACGCCCACCGACTTCAAAAAACGGGGGTCATCCGTAAACATCCGGACATAATTCCGTAGACCGACCCATACCGGAGTCGCCGTAATCTGATAATCCGTAAAGGATAGAAACAATGAATAAAACATGGGGATCATGGTAAAAGCCAGGAAACCGATGATAAACGGCGCAGCAAAAATATAGCCGGTGACAGCTTCATGGTAGATGAAATTTTTCAGGCTTCGCTGTTTGGTTTGTAGCTTGATCATTACATTACAACCCCTTTAAGTCGCAATATGTCATTTTTCATTATAAACATGCCCCAACTTGCAAATTGGGGCATGTTCCGCATTGGCTGATTTTACACTACGAACAAATACGGGGTGTTACCGGATTATTTCTTTTGTTTTTGTTGTTGTTCATACCGTTTCAGAGCATCCTCGGCTTGGGTTTTAAACTGTTTAGCCGCTTCATCAGGGGTGATTTTATCAAACAGGGCTTCCTCAACCAGGCTTTTGTAAAGATCCCGGATCTGCATCTGGACCGGGGAATCCAGAACGATATCGGTGGATGCCTCTTTACCGAGATTGGTGAGGTATTGATAAACCTCTTTTTCCGGATCCGAAAGATTCGGAGCCAAGGCTTCACGAATATGTCTCATAATGGGCACACCGCGTTCACCCTGCAGGATCTTGTTGGCATCGACGCTGTTGGCAAAGAAATTCAGGAATTCGGCGGCCGCCGGTTTATGCTTGGAACTCTTGGCGATGCAGAACATCTGCGACGACATGATCGTCTGGGATAGCGGGCCGGTTCTGGAATGGCGCGGCAGGACGGTCAGAGCCAGCGGGCGGCCGGCGGCTTTCGACAACGCCACAAACTGGTTGCTGTAAAGCCAGGCGATGGCGGATTCCCCTCTAACCAGCGGGTTTCCTTCAATGTCCTTTATCTCAGCCATCTGGGCCGGATTGGGGTAAGCGCCGGCCTTGGTCAGCCGGTAAACCATTTTCATATAATCGGTGACATACTTGTTATTTTTGTAATTCAGCTTAAGCCGGTAAGGCTCGAGGAAAAGACTCTCGCCGGTGCCGTACTGGGAAACCACAGTGGTCAGAGCCCAGAATTCATCGGCCCGGGTCAGGCTGCAACCGAGAATCCCCAGTTTTTCGTGGATCGTAAGCACAGCCTTTTCAAAATCTTCCCAGGTCCATTTGATGTCAGGCAAGGGCACCCCGGCTTTTTTAAATAAAGCGGGATCGTAGGCAATGGCCGGAGCGTTCGTCCCGGAAGAGAGCCCGACCGTCTTTCCGCCTAACGTCGTGATGCCGATAAAGCTTTTATCCGTATTGGAAGTATCGATGGTATGATTATTGATATATTTATTCAAAGGCTCGATGTGCGCAAGATAAGTAGGGAAGTTCCCGCCCATCTGCATCAGATCCGGAGCGTCATTGGCGGCGATCAGGATGTTCAGCTTGGAGATATAGTCGTCAAAGCCGTAGAACTCCGGTTCAAACTTGACGCCGGTGTTTTTGGTATACATGTCCATCACTGCCAGGGTCCGATCATGCCGGGTCTGCGATCCCCACCACATGATCCGCAGCGGTCCGGTATCTTTTTTTGCTGCTCCCAGTACTGCCGAGTAGCCAATCAAGGAAACAACCAGCATTACCATAAGAAAAATCAAAATCCCTTTTTTCATGAACTAACCTCCTCTTTACTTTTTTGTTACATTTATATTATACCGAATCATGGTAACCAAAGCTCGGCAAACCCCAATATTTCCAAGAATGGATACCAATTAATAAAGTGTGATACCATTATGAAAATATGATACCAATTATGAAAATGAGATACCAAAACCTTGAGCCGGGATCCCAAGCATCCGGGCAGCAAAAGTAGCTAATGAAAAGACCGCAAACGAAATCGCTTGCGGCCTTGGTACCCTATACTCTCTTTACCTTCTATCCAAGATCATAAACTAAAGATTACGTACATGTCATTGTTTTTGTGCAACTATTATGAAACGATGCTCCGTCCCCATTATGAACCCATGCTCATGTAATTCTTTCTCTGCTTTGCATAAGTTCTCAAAACAAGAGTCAACCGAGAACTTTGGGAACTCCCATTCGATTATTTTTGCGAAATATACTAATGCGCCAACGTCAAAGAATTTAATTGTTGGAAACGCCTCGTCCGAGAATAAAATGGCAAATCCCAGGTCTTGTAACAATTGAATATTATTCTTTAAATCATGGTCTGGAAACCGCGGGGAAAAGCCATCTATCAGTTTATTTGACAAGTCGTTATTATTTTTACTTCCCACCTGTTGTGTGATAAAATAGCCTCCGCTTGTCAGTATGCGACTTACTTCATTTACATCAAAAGCCTCATGACGATTGATGACCACATCGAACTCATCTGCTCCAAACGGAATCTCACTGTCATCAAAAACCTGCCTTACATCAATACCTAGTGGAGATAAAGTCCGTTTGCACAACTCCACATTAGGCGGATATGCTTCGGTAACACCGGTTAACTCGTTGGGATGGTTTAGTGTCAACAAAAACTCCCCACCGCCGGTACCCATATCTAATAATTTATCCGACGGTTTAAGATAATTTGATACAATAAGTTTGTAGTCCCACGGGAGCGGCTCTGATCCCCATCTTTTGTCCAAGTATGAAAAATCCCAGCCCTT
>DASVMB010000500.1:0-5135 GCA_036384575.1 Bacillota bacterium | reverse complement strand
GAAAATGAACCTCTGCTTCTTCCCCAGGTTTGAGAAAGACTTTCCGCACTCCCCGTAACTGCCAGCGGGGAACCTCGACGCTGGCGGCCACATCCTTCAAATACAACTGAACTGTCTCCTCGGCGTCGTACCCGCCGATGTTTTTCACCATTACACTACAATCAACGTTCTCCCCGATCCGGATCGAATTCCTTTCCAGTTTCAGATCCCGGTATTCAAACCGGGTGTAGCTCAAGCCGTAGCCGAACGGATAAAGCGGCTCATTCTGCATATAGCGATACGTCCGGTTCCGCATCGAATAATCCCGGAAATCGGGAAGCTCTTCGGTGGTCCGGTAAAAAGTCACCGGCAGTTTACCGGAAGGAGAATATTCACCAAACAACAACGCCGCGACGGCCTTGCCGCCCTCGGCCCCCGGGTAGAAAGCTTGAATGATTGCAGGGATATTTTGATCCGCCCAAGCCACTGCCAGAGCACTGCCGGATAACAATACCAGTACAATCGGCTTTCCGGTTTGATGAATCTTTTCGAGTAACTCTTGTTGAGGTCCGGGAAGATCTAAGCTCTTTTTATCGCCGCTGCTGAACTCATTGGAGGTGTCTCCCTCCTCCCCTTCAATCCCGGCGTCCAAACCCAGACAGAGCAGAACCAAATCCGCGCTTTGTGCTGTGGCGACAGCTTCCGCCAGCCGGTCTCCCGGCTCAGCCAGGCCACTTACCTTATCACGATATAAATGAGAACCCTGAGCATAAAGCACTCGAGTGGTTTCGGGAACTGCCTCGCGAATTCCTTCTAAAACCGTCACGTACCTGGAGGGGGTTCCGAAATAATTCCCGATTAATGCCTCCCGGCTGTCGGCATTGGGGCCGATGACAGCAATCGAACGGAGCTTGGTCTTATCCAGCGGTAGAAGGTTATTATCATTTTTAAGTAATACCAGGGATTTCTTTGCAACCCCCAGGGAGAACTGACGGTGATGGGGATGATCATTCTCCTCAAACGAAATATTGGTATACGGGACATGGCTCGGATCGTCGAATAGTCCAAGTTTCATCCGGATAGTCATTAAGCGGATGACTGACTCATCAATGGCCGCCTCATCCACCAACCCCTCCTGATAGGCCAGTAACAGATTGGCGTACATATTGCCGCAGTTAAGATCACAAGTATTATTCACGGCCAAGGCCACCGATTGCGGCGCAGTGCTGGTTACGCCGTGGTTTTCGTGAAAGTCCTTGATCGCCCAACAATCGGAGGTTATGTACCCTGTGAAGCCCCATTCCCCCCGTAAAATATCTTTCAATAACATCTTGCTGCCGCAACACGGTTCGCCGTTAGTCCGGTTATAGGCGCCCATAACCCCGGCAACCCCGGCTTCTTTGACGGATTCTTCAAACGCGGGCAGATATGTCTCACGTAAATCCTTCTTCGAGACCACCGCGTCAAAACTATGTCGCTCATTTTCGGGACCGCTGTGCACCGCAAAATGCTTGGCGCAAGCAGCAGCCTTGAGGTATTTGGGATCGTCCCCCTGAAGTCCTTTGATGAAGGACACTCCCAATCTTCCAGTCAGGTACGGGTCCTCGCCATAAGTCTCCTGACCCCGTCCCCAGCGGGGATCACGAAAGATATTAATATTCGGGGTCCAAAAGGTCAGTCCTTTGTATATACCGTGATCACCCTGGCGTTGGAATTCGTGGAATTTCGCCCGGGCTTCGGTAGCAATCACCTCCGCCACCCTATGGATCAGGTCTGCATCGAAGGTCGCAGCCAGGGCAATCGCCTGCGGGAACATGGTCGCCACCCCCGCCCTGGCCACGCCGTGCAAGGCTTCATTCCACCAATTATAAGAAGGAACCCCCAGCCGGGGAATAGCCGGTGCATTATAAACCATCTGTGTGACTTTCTCTTCCAGAGTCATACGGGCCACCAAATCACGGGCCCGTTCCCTAAAACTCAAACTTTCATCTTGATACGCGGGTCTCTCGGACATCCTATTCCCTCCGGATCCAATTTATAAAAATGACATTGATCCTGAATCATGATGTAACTATCTATGCCATTCCTACCATTTTATCATCGATCCAACTATGACTCAACAAATAATTCCGGATTTTTCGCGCCCTGCGGGGCGCGCTACCCATGCCTTCTAATAAATCTTTCGTCCCAATTCGTCCGCTATACCGGTTTTCCTGAAAAAATAAGAGTTGATCACATCCCGCCATTCCTTGGCGTGTTCCAACTGCTCCTCCAGACGCTGAAGGATTCGGGTGAATCGTTCCTCTGCGACTAACCCCCGCAGTCCAAGCCATTTATCGCGTAACTCCACCACTTGGTCGACCCCGTCAAAATGAGTGTTATAGATATGTTGAATCACGGTCTCACCCGATTTCAAGCGGTGAGAATAAGGAACATGGTGAAAAAAGAGTAATAATTCATCGGGGCATTTGTCAAGTGATTCGTATATCTCGGCATTGGGTTCATGATACTGCCCGATAAATCCGGTTCCCGTGCCCCGGGTCCGGTCGATCCCGATCCCGTGACAATCGGCCCGGTGGTAAGTTCCCCATTTGGAATATTCGTAACCGTCCACGTTGGGACCATAATGATACCCCGGATTGACCATCCATCCGATTCCAAGCGGGACGGTATAATTTTCATAAATTTTCCAAGAGTCTAGTAGCATTTCAGTGATGACCCGGATCACCCGTGGATGATTCCCGAAGGTTAGCCCCACCCATTCCTCCGCAATCTCCCTTGCAGTTAAATCTGGGTTCCATGCCAACCGGCCGAAGCCGTAAAGGTTGGCCTGGGCCAGGTCGTAACCTGTCCAGTTGGGATCGTCACCAATGTTGGCGACACCGGCAATTCCTGCATGAGGCCTTTTATAAAAAGAACCGGCTACGATTTGCTGGACCGTCGTCCCTTGACCAGCGGCGAACGTGTCGAAATCAAACGTTTCCTTCCATTGGGGGACCAGATAACACAGGTGCCGCTGCTGACCAGTATACTCCTGGGTGATCTGCAATTCAAGCAGCTGATTGGTCCGGGTTAATCCTCCGAATAACGGCGAAACCGGCTCGCGTACCTGGAAATCCATGGGCCCGTTTTTGATTTGAAGCGCTACGTTAGGCCTAAATTCTCCATCTAACGGCTTAAAATTATCATAAGCCGCTTTGGCCCGGTCTGTAGTGCGATCACGCCAATCCTGAGTGCAGTTATAGACAAAACAACGCCAAATAACCAAGCCGCCAAATGGTTCCAGCGCCTCTGCCAGCATATTAGCGCCTTCGGCGTGATTCCGGCCGTATGTAAAAGGACCCGGTGTGAATTCGGAGTCCGCTTTCACTAAAAAGCCCCCGCAATCGGGAATAAAGCTGTAGATTTCCGCCGCTTTCCGCGCCCACCACTCTTGTACTGCCCGTTCCAGGGGATCCGCAGTTGGAAGATTTCCCAAGCGGATCGGGCTGGCGTAATTGATACTAAAATATATCCGGATACCGAAGTCCCGGAAGATCGCGGCCAGTTTGGCGAGATCAGGCAGGTACTCCGAGGTAATCAACCGGGTTTCATAATCCTTGACATTGACATTATTGATGACAACCCCGTTAATCCCAATGCTCGCCAAGAGGCGGGCATAGTCGCGGAGGCGTTTGAAATCCTTGGTCAACTGATTGGCGTAGTAAAAGATTGAACGCCCGGCGTAACCCCGTTCCACACTTCCGTCCATATTATCCCAGTGATCGATGATCCGCAAGGGGTTACGAGGATTCTCAATCCGGATCATTCCGGCGAGATTCGCCTGGGTCGACATCAAGCGGAGCAAGGCATATGTACCATAAAGCAGCCCACGATCAGTCCGGGCGGTAACGATTAACAGGTTTTGGTCCGGTCCCTCCAGGGTTTTAAGGCAGTACCCTTCCGGACCTATTGCCCGCTTATTCTCTTCGGAGATATTGGCATCAATCAGCGCACTTTGGTCGAAACGTCCGATGATGAGTGAACCGGGGCTTTTCGGTTCATTACTGATGTCAGGCTGCACTCCCAACATCTGCTCGACCCCCCGCAGTAACTCGCTAAATATCGTGTTTTGATGCCCTAGATCATCCGGTGCGACAATATGTGAACACCATTTCTGATATTCAAGACGAACCGCTTCATCAAGTCGACGATAGCCCAACCAGCAATCATATCCCGCCCCCGCCCGGCCCAAGGCCGGGGTTTGTTCTTGATCCTTATCCGCCATAGCCATCCCCCTCTATATGTAAAAATCATCAACACATCACGGAATTTTCTCTTTCTTTTTCATTATGGCTTCCGGTTTCGATAAAACAATTATCAATATTGCTCTTTGTTTCATCTTTGCATACAAGGAATTTCTCCGGGAACGTTCCCGGACTTAGACAGAATAAGAGAACTTCGGCCCGACTCGGCAAGCCGTTACTCAAGAAAAACCCTCCCGACTTGATCTTATTTTAACTCAAATAATTCCATTCATATCTGCCGGTAATAAGCCGCTCGCTTAAGTCCTCTCAATAGATATAACCATATTTTTCTGCGGCGTAGCATAATGCCCGTAAGTTTTCAAAGGATGTTCCGGGATTAATGCTTCCGGCGGTGCATAATACCAGATGCTTTCCGGGGCCGGCCTGCTCGATATCCCTCTTGGCGCAGGCCACTACTTCATCCGGAGTTCCGTAAAGCAGCACCTTGGTAGGAGGAATTTGGCCGTATACAATGGCTTGGGGCAATTTGGCCAGGATTTGGCCGGGATCAATATAGGGATCGATGTTGACCTCGTTAACGCCCATTTCCCGGAAGGCATCAAGATGATGCAGCATATGATAGTCGGCGTGGTAGAACCTTTTATCGTCCGGACCCGGTGCGAACTCCTCGTATAATTCCAACTCGGCCTTGAAGATAAATTCACGATACAATCCCGGTGAAAGCATACCCGCCACATCACTGGCAAACGAGAATCCGGGTTGCTCCGGAGGATAACTGGTCGCTGACCTCATCTCCCGAATATAACGTTTGGAGGTGTTTAGCCAGCAATGGACCAGTTTATGAATGGGTTCCGGATCGGTTACGATCCAGGTCAAGAAGTTGGTGATGCCGCAGATCTGACCCAACAT
>DASVMB010000499.1:0-6565 GCA_036384575.1 Bacillota bacterium | reverse complement strand
TTAACTTTAGGATGCCGTCTTTAAATTCCGCCTTGATCCCTTCACTCTGAACACCATCAAGGGCAAAGCTCCGCACTAACCGGCCACTGCAGCGTTCCCGGCGTATGTAATTATCTCGTTTCTCTTCTTTGGCCTCGTGCCTTTGGGCAGAAATGGTCAAAGAATTATCTTCAACTTTGACCTGAATCTCATCCTTGGCAAAACCGGGGAGCTCGGCTTCGATCAGATATTCCTTGCCATTATCGTGCAGATCCGTACGGAAGCTGCCCAGACTGTTCCCGAGGAACTCTTCACCGAAGAACGCCGGGAAAAGGTTCCTTTCGATATCGTTGAATTGAAAAGGAGTTAAGTTAAACATGAATAACACCTCCAAATATGTTTGACCTTTATTGACCTTTTGTGATTTGATTGTAACGCAAACCCTTTGGAGGACCAAATCGATAGTCGGGTGCTATGACACCAGGTTAGCCGGATAAGGTAGAATAACGCGGATTAAAATCGTAAGACGGTTTTTTTTGACGATTAGCGCCATGTATTTTGTAATTGCATATTTCTCAGCAGATTTCCATGATGCACCGTTATAAACGATAAGTTTTGCTCGTGACCGGGCGGAGCGGATCCTGGCATCAGTAATAAAATAGGCTGGGTTTTACCCCAGCCTATTATCATGGAGGAATAGGATTGTTTTAGCTTACTCTTCTTCGTATTCTTGATGTTTCCGGCGTCTTCGCCGCTCTTCCTCTTCGGCGGATGCTCTTACGAAGACAGTTGCACTATTCCGTTGATTAACGGTGACACGTGCTTTGGCTTCCGGGTCTTCACCAATATTCGGCATTTTTTCCCCTCCTTTATTTAGGATTGCCAATTTAGCGCGTCATTATAAAGCCAAAAGAAAAAGTGTTCTCAGCGAAATAGGATTTTTAAATTGCACTAACCACTGGATTCCATTTTCCGACCAGGCTTCATAGACTATGATTGAAAGAAGACAGTACAGAAGAAGTAAAAACTCAATCGTTGCCAAATTGGCTTAGGAAGGCTGGGTTTTACCCCAGCCCCATTCATAGCAAGCTATATAACCGTTTATTACTCTACGCCTGCTGCACCGTGGCCTTTCCGGCGCCGCTCTTCCTCTTCAGCAGATACTCTTGCGAAAATCTTCGCACTATTGCTCTGAAATACGGAGACACGGGCTTTTGCATCTACATCCTCGTTGGGTACTCCCACAATAATCCCTCCTCCGGTTTAGGGTTGACTTTAGTGAAGGGTCTCACTAAAGTTAGTTTAGTATATGTCTGTTTAAAAAAAGTGATATAAGAGTTTGGCATCATTTATTACATTTTGGAATAAATCCCATAAATCTAATATATTTGACCAATGATTATTGATTCATCCTCATTACTTAAAAACAGTCCAATATCAAAAAAATGGGAGGAATCGTCAATTGGAAAAGGATAACGAGTTGGTCCCAAAAAATTCGGAAATTGTCCAAAAACAATCTAAAGGCAGGATCGAGATCATCCAGACCAATAATTGCACTTTCGAGAGGGAACTTCCCGGAGAGATCGAGATCCGTCAAGTCAATTCAAGCATTGTCAAACCTAAAAAACCAAAAGAACAAAATGAGAAAAGACAGGTATATGATGTGAATGACGACGATTCCAAGGTTTTAGTCATCCATATCAAGGATTCGGAGCAAAAGGAACCGCCCTCCCCGGCGATTCTTAATCCGATACTGAACGCCATGGAAATATTAGCCGGCGGTATCCGGGCACATCTGGGCAATCAGGATTTGAAAAAGAACCTGCTCGATGAGGTTAAAAATTCCCGCGAGTTATTACAATCGGGAAGGACAAATCAGGCGTTCCTCAAGTTAACGATCATCGGCGACGAAGTTCAGCGGGTCCGACAAAAGCCGGTTGACATTATCCATAAGGATCTGATTAAAACAAAACGTCAGCTCTTCGATTTGGTATAGGAAATCGGCATCCCGAGAACCAAAAAGTCTGGAGTGAGGAATATGTCCCAAAATCCGGTGGAGGTTTACGTATCGAATTATTTGGAACCCCGGTTAAATGCTTTAACCGACAATCCCGATGCTGTTTCCCTTGTGGTCCAAGATATCAAGAATCGCTTGGCTGCTATAATCACACGTTGGAATGATGAAGAGTTCCGCCGTACCCTGCTGGTCACCGGCTTTGAAGAGGCATCATTTTATCAACCGGCTTCGGATATCGAGACCCGGGCTTTGGTGGTGCTGGCAGTCAGAAATAGCAAGTTAGAAGATCTGGGTAGTACCGAACAGGCCGCCCGAACATTGGGTTTATCAAGCCCTGTCATATTCGATGACGATATTCCTGGGTTTACCCAAGAAGCCATTGCTTATTTTTCACAGTATCAACCCGGAGAATTAGCGGGTGAAATCCCGTGTGAATCTTATGACCCTTATCAAATGCTGTCAATCCGTTTCCCAGTTGCATGGCAAGCCCTATCACACCTGGGCTGGTGGGAACGGGTGGAATCCACCTATGACCCGGTGCTAGAGCCTGCATCCCCTGAGCTGAATTTCTTGCCGGACCAAACCTGGGATCAGGATATTCAACCCTTTGTTGGGGAGATCCAAAGCGGGCTCAATCCCGCGTTTACTCCAGGGCTGCTCGGGATCTTAGGACAGATTCAGATAGGAAAGTTACAGTTATTCTATGTGGATTCATTTAAATCCCTTACCCGGCACCCCGAGAAACTCTTTAAAACCTTGGAGTGGGTGCTGCGGGCCGGAGTACCGGTGATCACCGCCAATTTTTATCTGGAGAACGGGTATGTGGCGCGCCGCCAAACTTTGGTAAGACCTCAGCACTGCAAGGAAGACACCTTTGCCAACCTGAAAAATCTGGATGGGTTGACGGCCGGACATCGGGAGATGTTGATCCGGGTGGCTAAAAACACGATTGATGCAACCGGAGAATAACGTCGGCCAAGGAAATGTTTAAATGAGATACCCGATGAATGGGCTTTGGTGTACAATTAGATAACAGGGAGTATTGGGACCGAAACTGTAATAACTCTGTTTGCGGCTCATTTTTTTTAGATGAAGCGTTATTCCAATTGTAGAATGACAAGCCCTGATCTGGGTACAGAATACGGACAAGTTTTAAAACCTGGGAGGATTTTAGATGCAACGGGAGAAAGCGGTCACCGAAGACGATTGGCAATTCCGGTCCTTTTTAAAGGGCTGTCGGGACAAGGTGATAGACCGGGCGGTTTCTGAGCTTTACCGGGAGGCGATTCAGGCCATCGACTGTCGAAAATGCGGCCAGTGTTGCCGGGAGTTACTCCCAATCCTGACCTCCGCCGACATCGAAAAATTCGCAACAGGGATGGGGCAGGAACCGGAACGATTCACTTCGGAGTATCTGACCTGGGATCCGGAGGCGGAAGGGTATGTTTGGAGAAAGAAACCGTGTCCGTTTTTAAAACATAATCAGTGTAGCCACTATCCATTCCGGCCGGTGGATTGTGCCGGATATCCGCACCTTGATGTGCCCTTGGTCTCAAGCCGCCTGACCATGATCATTGAGAACCTGGAGATCTGCCCGCGCATCGCATATGTCTGGAAAAGGCTCAAGGAACATGAGGCCTTTGGGGATTGGCGCCGGGAAGTTGAGGAGTACTGGTAGGACCAGGATTGACCGGGAGTAGACCGGATTTTCAGGATTAAAGGTATTGCCAGCAGATAACAATTAAAATTGGGTACTCCTTTAAAATATATTATCTATGCTTTTTTTGAAAGGACCCACGACCTTGAGGCCGGGGTTCTTTATTTTACAGGAGTGGATAAGGTTATGAGTAGGGAGATTAAGATCCCGGCATGCTTATTCCGGCATCAGATAGGCTTCCATCTCATGATGATGTCCGTCGTTATGTGAAGTTTCGCCCCTAAAATAATGAACATGCCTTTCACTTGCACCCGCAATCTGCATAGCCGGACTGGTCGATAGCGAATAACTGTGGATATGACCGTCTTTACGAGAGACATACCCCGCGAGTTGGTGGAAATGTCCGCCGGGGATGGGTAGGGCCGGACCTGTCAACCCCATCGCCAGATGGGAATGGCCGTTTTGGGGATGAACCGCCAGACTGTACGCATGAACATGCCCCATGCCGTATGGGTCATTATAGTTATTGTTATCCATAAATAATCCCTCCTTTGATGACAGCCACATTGTATTCCCTCATCAGTCGATTGTCCCGGGATAAGAGACTATTTTTCCAAATGGAAAACGGATTGTTCATTTGCCGCTAAAGCCTTGACACGAACACCGGCTGAAGAAGGTATCCCCGCAAGTCATGAAATTGACGGTGGAGCTGGAACCGGGATACAGATCTGCTGGCCCACGAGTAATCTCTCCGGATCTACGCCGGGGTTGGCGGCGATTATGGCATCGCCAGTGGTACCAAAACGTCGGGCCAGACTGAAAAAAGTGTCTCCTGCCGTGATCGTATAAAGGAATCCTCCCGGGCATGGGAAAGGTGAAGGAGCAGGAGCCGGGATACAGATCTGCTGACCAATCTGCAGCCTGGCGGGATCTACACCGGGGTTGGCTGAGATCAAGGCTTGAAGGGTGATATTGAAGCGTCTTGCCAGACTGAAGTAAGTGTCTCCCGTTCTGATGCTATACAGAAATCCTCCGGGGCACGGACCGGGCGCAGGAGCCGGAGCGGGAACGCAGATTTGCTGGCCAATCCGGAGTTGGCTTGGGTCCACACCTGGATTAGCGGCAGCTAAGGCAGGGACCGCAATACCGAAACGCCGGGCAATGCTATAGTAAGTTTCCCCCGCTCTAATCGTATAAAGAAAGCCGCCTGGACAGGGTCCGGGAGTTGGTGTCACGGGTATACAGATTCTCTGACCTAATTGTAAATTAGCAGGATCGATACCCGGATTAGCCGTCAAAATGGCCTGGACCGTAGTATTAAATCTTTGGGCCAGGCCAAAGAGGGAGTCTCCCGGGCTGATTGTATAGACTGTCCCGCCCTGGCAAAAAACCTGGGTTGCCTGGATTAAATATTCTTCCGGAATCATTATTCTGATTCCTCCTTATTCTTTGGTTATTTATTTTTAATGTATGTTCTGCCAAAGTAATAGGGACCGGGACAATGTAAGTAATCTTCTTTTAGACCTGAGAGAGATAACATAACTTTCTCATATTGCAGTGAAGCTAAGGCCAATAAGGTATTAATCATCTGAGTTGATTGCTTAATGGGTATGCAATTTGTATTCCACCAGCCCAAAAAATACCGCCCGTTTTTGGGGCGGCTTTGAAATACCATAGGACGGCATAGAAAGTTGAATAAGGGCTCAGGTGCGGCAGGTCCCGAGATCGGCGCGGAGTAAAGCCGGACCTTGCCTACCGGTGGCAATGTTCGCCGGGCGAACCTCAACGGTATCGCCGGGAACAGGCGGCGGCGCGGTGATGGTACTACCGGCCCAGGCTACAGTCTGGGTTCCGAATTGCGATGATCCCAGCCGGATATTCACGGTCATTCTTTGGCCGGTTTCGGCAAGGAGACTGAGAACAGCCACATAGCCGTTGAAATTACCAAGTGTACCGGGTTCAGGGAGAGCCGAAGCGACTACTGTGTATTCCCGGGTGCTCATGGCTACCTGCCGGACGACAGCAGCACCGGTAGGGATCTGCGCAGCCGGAGGCAACGAGGCCGTAACCGGCTGTAATAAGGCGCTGCACGGGGCGGTCACCGGAGCAGGCGGGGTCACAGTGGGGATGCAGATGGTTTGCCCGACTACCAGTCGGTTGGGATCAACGTCGGGATTTGCCGCTATCAAGGCTTGGAGGGAAATGCCGTACCGGGCGGCGATGGCATAAAAAGTGTCGCCGGGCCGAATGGTATAAGTGGTTCCGGTGCAAGTCGGAGGAGGCGCGGCACCGGGAACACATATTTGTTGGCCGATTTGAAGCGCGTTGGGATTGATGCCGGGATTTAAGGCGAGTATGGCGGCAACCGTTGTTCCCAGGCGTCCGGCAATCCGGTATATGGTATCGCCGGCTTGAATGGTATAGGGAACCGCTCCGGCCGGACAGGTTATTTGTTGGGCATAGATAAAACCTTCATACATTGACATCGTTTCACATCCTTTCGTGCTGTTATAATATATGAAAAGATAATAAGGACTGTGAAACCTGTCTGCTTTTTTTCCATCAGCGCAATTCGAAATGAATGGCATAATAATAAATATCCCCCGGCTCTCTCCGCCGGAGGATATTTATTAACATTGACTCTTTAGCTCTTATTTGACTTCAACCATTTCAGAACGGGAGACAAAATAAAAGTTGGTGGGATTCGCGGTTCCGATGAATTGCCTTCCGTCCCGAAGGTACAACAAGGCGTAGCAGATATCGGCGGGCCCTTTACCGTCATCCCATTGAATCTGTGAGGTCTCGATCTGCATGGTATTGCTACCGGAAGTATTGAAGTTCTTGCCGCCGTTTAGGCTCCGAATAACCTCACCACTGTATTTATTGAGGAAGAAGGGGGTTTCACCGACATA
>DASVMB010000498.1:0-1843 GCA_036384575.1 Bacillota bacterium | reverse complement strand
ATTGGTGACAATCGAACCGGAGGAGAATAAACAGATGAGTCTGGTGACTCACCCCGGTCAAGAGTTCAACTATGTACTGCAAGGCACTATCAAGGTTATTCTGGGCGGGACGGCAATAACTCTGTCCAAGGGTGATTCCATTTATTTCGATCCGGCCATTCCTCACGGCCAGATGGCGGTCGATGGAAAGTCCGCCCAATTTCTCACGGTAATCCTGCATGACTAAACCTGCACATGACTAAACCTGCATGCCGAATCCCGCCCGACCTAATCCTACATGATAATTTAACTTCGTTACAAAGGAGCATTATCCAATGCTGGAAAAGTTCTTACCCGGAGAAAAATTCGAATCCTATGAGGATTTTAAGGAAAATTACCGGGTTAATCTTCCCTTGAATTTCAACTTTGCTTATGATGTTGTCGATGCCTGGGCCCTGGAAAAACCGGAAAAAAGGGCCTTGGTCTGGTGTGACGATCACGGCGGGGAACGGATCTTCAGTTTCGCCGATCTGAAACGCCTGAGTGATCAGGCGGCCAACCTTTTTCAATCCCGGGGTATCGCCAAAGGTGATACTGTCTTGCTTATCCTCAAACGGCGCTGGCAATACTGGGTATGCACCTTGGGCCTGCAAAAAATCGGGGCCGTTTCCATTCCGGCCACGGTGCAACTTACGAAGAAAGATATTATTTATCGAAACAACAACGCTTCAGTCAAGATGATCATCGCCGTTGATGAGGTGGCGGAACATGTAGAGGCCGCACTCCCGGAATCGCCGACAGTGATTTGCATGGCCACGGTGGATGAGCCCCGTAAAGGATGGCTTGATTTTAACACCGCGCTCCTTCAGGCATCCCCATCCTGGTCCCGCCCCCTGGGACAGAACCAGGCCGGCGGTGCAGATCCGATGTTGATGTATTTTACCTCCGGAACCACGGGTATGCCCAAGATCGTGCTTCATGATTTTTACTACCCCCTGGGACATATCGTGACCGCCCATTACTGGCAGCGGCTGGGTGAAGAGGGTTTGCACCTGACTGTTTCGGAGTCGGGTTGGGCAAAATGCGGCTGGGGGAAGATTTATGGCCAATGGATCTGTGGGGTGGCGATCTTCGTCTATGATATGGAACGATTCGAGCCCGCGAAATTAATGGCCATGATCGAACACTATCGCATCACCTCATTTTGCGCTCCGCCGACGATTTACCGGTTTCTAATCAAAGAAGATCTTTCAAAGCATGACTTCTCCAGCATCCGGGTGGCCTGCACCGCCGGTGAGCCTCTCAATCCCGAGGTTTACAACCAATTTAAAAAAGCAACCGGACTTGATATTATCGAAGGATTCGGTCAGTCGGAGACCACCGTACTCTGCGCCAACTTTGAATGGCTCACTCCCAAACCGGGATCCATGGGTAAACCGTCTCCGCTTTACGATATTGATATCCAGGACGAGCAGGGGCGGTCTTGCCCTCCGGGAGTCGAGGGCAATATCGTCATCAGGAATCTTGACCGCGGTCTACCGCCGGGGTTATTCAAAGGCTACTTCGGAGATGAGGCGGCCACCCGCAAGGTATGGCATGATGGAATTTATGATACCGGCGATACGGCCTGGCGGGATGAGGACGGCTATTTCTGGTTTGTGGGCCGTTCCGATGATGTCATTAAATGCTCGGGATATCGCATCGGACCCTTCGAGGTGGAAAGCGCCCTCATCGAACACCCGGCAGTGCTCGAATGCGCAATCACGGCGGCTCCCGATCCGATACGGGGCCAAGTGGTCAAAGCCACGGTGGTGCTTGCCAAAGGCCGACAACCCGGCCCTGAGCTTGTAAAAGAACTTCAGGA
>DASVMB010000497.1:0-3292 GCA_036384575.1 Bacillota bacterium | reverse complement strand
GAGGTCGGAAGCGGAGTGGCGATGAACTGTTGGCTGCCCATGCCATTTGCCCGGCGGGCGCGGGTCGAAGTTGTTAATGAGCAGGCAGATCCCGTCAACTCCTTTTACTTCTATATCGACTTCCAGGAACACGGTTCACTTCCGGATGACATACTGTATCTGCACACGTTTTGGAAGAGGGAAAATCCCTGCAACGGTTGGAAAGGTGAAGGAAGTGTCTGGGGTTCACCGGAATGGCAGCGAAGGCACGAAGGCGCCGAAGATCACAACAAAAGCGACAACAATAATTATTTGATATTGGATGCCGAAGGTTACGGCCATTACATCGGCATGAATATGAGTATTGATCATCTTTACAAAGGCTGGTGGGGCGAAGGGGATGATATGATCTTCATTGATCGTGACGGCGAGCGGCAATGGCCCCCTGATCTGCATGGCACGGGCAGTGAGGATTATCTTTGCCAAGCGTGGGGATTACAAAAAGTATCACATTTCTATTGCGGAACATCTTGGTGTGAGCTGGACAATTATGATAGCTGGGGAAAGGTTTCAGTTTATCGGTATCATATTCAGGACCCGATACCGTTTACCAAAAACATCAGGGTAAGTATTGAGCACGGGCACGCCAACGATCGAAGCGATGATTACAGCTCCGTAGCTTACTGGTATCAGACCGAACCGCACAAAGTGTTTGCGCCCATGCTTCCCGTATATAAAAGATTGCCCAACCCATAAGAACGATTCACCAGGAACTACCCGAAGACAGAACAGTTTAGAAATCAGGGAGATAAATCATGGCGTTATCTGAAGAATGGCGGGACCGGATTACAGACTGGCTTAACGAGCTGAAACGGGAGTTTTACAGAAAACTCGGAGATATTCAGTTAACGGGGTTCACTACCTGCGACCACCTCTCGATGGAAGAGGCTTTGAACCGGCCCTGCCAGCCCCTGTCCCCGGGAACCCAATGGGGAGCGAAATGGGAATATGGCTGGTTTCGCGGGGAGATTACGTTACCGTCTGCGGCTGCCGGAGAGCGCATTGTGGCAATGATCGAGACCGGTACCAATCCTGCTGCGACCAAGAATATTCTGGTGCTGGATACCGGATCGGAAAATCTGGTCTATGTAAACGGTCAAATGAGTGGCGCGACCCGTTCCCGGTGGTACCGGGATCTTATCGCGTATCCCAATCAAATATTAATTAGCCGGGATGGGGTACCCGGAACTAATTATCAGCTGTTTTTCGAATGTTATGCCGGTCATGGAGCGATGCCTACCGCGGTAGGCCCTGTGCCTCCTGGACGGGACGCAGTCCCCGAACCTCCGCCGCAACAGGTCGTCATCGGCGAATCCAGCTTCGGGATCTGGGAGGAGCTCCTTTACCAGTTGTGGTTGGATGCCAATACCCTATGGGAACTCCGGGATAAACTGGATCCCAATTCATTGCGGGTGGCGGAGATCGATAGCGGACTTAGGGATTTTGCGACTATCCTGGATTTCGAGGTGCCGTATCCCCGGATGATCGCCACGGCGAAGGCGGCCCGTGCCAGACTCAGACCGTTATTGGAGTGTATCAACGGATCGACCGCCCCTACCCTTTATGCCTTTGGACACGGTCATATCGATCTAGCCTGGTTATGGCCGCTGGCCGAGACAGTACGAAAAGGGGCACGTACCTTTACCAATCAACTGGAGCTCCTCAAGGAATATCCGGAGTACCGGTTCTTACAAAGCACTCCAGCCCTTTATCGGATGATGCAAGAGCATTACCCCGCGTTATACGACCGGATTAAGGAAGCCGTAAAAAACGGGGGGATCATCCCGGAGGGCGGTATGTGGGTGGAGGCTGATACCAACATCACCGGCGGAGAGAGCTTAATCCGTCAGTTCATTTACGGGAAAAGATTTTTCAGCACCGAGTTCGGTATAGAGAGTCAGATGCTTTGGCTGCCCGATGTATTCGGTTATTCCGGAAACCTGCCTCAAATCATGAGAGGCTGTGGCATCAAATACTTCGCCACTGGAAAACTCTTTTGGAACTACCACGGCGGTGCGGCATTTCCGTATAACACCTTTATGTGGAAAGGAATCGACGGTTCCGAAATTCTGACGCACCTATGCGACGGTTACGGCGCCGAAACCAGCCCGGCGCCACTCATACGGACCTGGGAGACCCGGGTTCAAAAGGACGGGTGTTCCGCCCGGCTGCTCCCCTTTGGCTGGGGTGACGGCGGCGGCGGGCCAACCCGTGATCACCTTGAATACTTGCGGCGCGAGAAAAACCTTGAGGGCATGCCCCAGGCCAGGATTGCTTCACCGTTGGAATTCTTCAAGAATATCGAGGATCAGGAACCCATCGCCAAGTATGTGGGGGAGTTATACTTCCAGGCACATCGCGGCACTTACACGTCCCAAGCCCGGATCAAGCAGGCTAACCGCCGCAGCGAATTGGCGTTACGGGAAGCGGAATTATGGAGTACCGTTGCCGCCCGGTTGAATGGTTTTGAGTACCCCCGGATCGATCTCGAAACTGCCTGGAAAAAGGTTTTACTCAACCAGTTTCATGATATCCTGCCCGGTTCCTCAATCCACCGGGTTTATGAGGAGGCGGAGACCGCATACCGGCAAATACTTGATCTGGCGGGCAGAGTAACGGGTTGGGCCCTTGCCGGATTCATCAATCATGCGGAGCAAGATGTCGAGGCGCTTACCGTTTTCAACTCACTTTCCTGGGAACGGACGGTTTTGGTGAAGCTGCCATGGTCCGGCGGAGCCGCCAAGGCCGACGGGGTCATACTTCCGGGACAGGTGATCGATGGTGCAACTTTGGTCAGCCTGACCGTACCGGCGTGCGGATGGACAACTCTATATCCCGCCGCTTGTTTGGCGCCGGCTGTTCCCGTCCAAGTCGGCGATAGATACCTTGAGAATGAGTTTCTGCGGGTGGAATTGGATGACCGGGGTGCGCTCACCCGCATCCTTGATAAAGAGGCCGACCGGGAGCTGATTACGGCACCGGCCAATGTATTTAAAATGTATCAGGACATCCCCACCCGGAATGACGCCTGGGATATCGACAGCTTTTATGAACGAACCCCGCTTGAATTGGATGAACCGGCTGAAATAGAGGTATTGCAGGTTGGTCCGCTCTTGGGAAGCATCCGGGTGACCCGCGGGCTCCATCAATCCCAACTTGTCCAGGAGATAAGTCTTAGCCGGGGCAGCCGCGCCATCGAGTTTAATACTCGGATTGACTGGCGGGAGCGGCATAAGTTGTTAAAAGTGAACTT
>DASVMB010000496.1:0-5260 GCA_036384575.1 Bacillota bacterium | reverse complement strand
TCTGGTAAACTACGATTACAGCAACCCCTACCAGGAGCAGGTATCATCATTGGCAGTAGAGCAGCGGGTCACCGGGGCGATTCAATACGTCCACCTGCAAAAGAGCCCCAGGATCTATCTTTTGAAAGGCCACGGCGAAGCCGATCTCCCGCAGGAAGTGGCCAAACAGCTGGATACCGACAACTATGTAACCCAGGATCTCAACCTCTTGACGAAACCCATACCCCAAGATGCGGATATCCTGATGGAACTGGCGCCGAGCTACGACCTGACCGCCGCCGAAGTAAGCAAAATCAGGGAGTTCCTGGCCCGTAACGGCCGGGCAATCTTTTTGCCTACCTTTCAACCCAAAGAATTACCAAACTTTCAAAGCTTGCTGGCAAGCTATGGCGTAACCTTGCAGCCCCTGATCGTCGTGGAGTCCGACAGTTCAAAATACGCGGGCAATCCGTTATTCCTCCTCCCGGAGATGGCGGATCACCAGATTCTAAACCCATTGGCCCAAAACCAAATGCCGCTCATGATCCCGCAGGCCCAGAGCCTCAAGATGCTGGATATCAAGAAACGGACTACAACCATTGAGCCGCTTCTGACCACAACAGCCTCGGCATGGGGCAAGACCGATTTCAACAATACTTCGCTCGATAGAAGCCCGAACGAGCCCTCCGGCCCGTTCAATCTGGCCCTGGCCATCACCGACAAGGAGAATCCCGAGGCCACTACCGGCGCCAAAATAGTGGTCGTGGCCAATGCGGCCTTCCTGAGTTCGCAATTTGTCAATCAGGTGCCCGGTAATATCAACTTCCTGATGAATAGCCTGAATTGGCTCGAAGATCGTGGTGAAAGCCTGACCATTCAACCCAAGAGCCTGATGTCTTTCCGTTTAAATATGAATGCGATGCAGGTCCTAATCTACTCGGCCCTGGTAGTGATCGTAATTCCCCTCATCGTCTTGGGAACCGGGGTCATCGTCTGGTTAAGGAGGAGACATTTATGAGCCGGCCGAAGCGTTCCCGGAATCTCCTTGTTTTGCTGGCAGTCCTGGTATTGCTGGTCGGTTCCTACTTTTTTCTAAAATACCGGCCTGTCAAGAGTACCGCCGACAATTCAAAAACTGTTGAGCCGGCCGTTCAGGACATCGTTCTCACCAAGCTGGACGAGGCTAAACTAAGCTTGATCCGGATCAAATCTACCCGTGGCAGCTTAAGTCTGAGCCATAAAGCCAACGGATGGGTAGCCGATTCCGCTCCCGGTCTCAAGCTGGATCAAGATGTCATTGATTCACTCGCATCAACTGTAAGCAATCTCTATGCCCAGCAGGAGATCGACGCCACCCCTGCCGATCTGTCACAGTATGGCTTGGATAACCCCCCGATTACAGTGACAGTTCTGGCAAGCGATCAAAAACAGGCCGTCATCCGATTAGGCAATGCCACTCCCACCGGAAGTTCATACTACGTGATGATCCAGGGTGATCCCAAGGTTTATACCGTTTCCAGTTACACCGGCCAGAGTTTCGATGTGGCGCTTGCCGATCTACGGGATAAAAGCCTCCCCGTGATTAACGCCCAGGAGCTTAAGTATCTCTTGATCGCTCCCGCCGGGAGCCGGGCCATTGAGATCGTACCCAACAATAATGCCCAGAACACTCAGTTTGGAGTCTTAAATCCCTGGTCAATGACGAAGCCGTATCCGGAAGCGAAAAACGTCGGGAATGACCAACTTCAAAAAATACTGGAAGCCTTCGCATCCTTGACCGCCATTTCCGGCTTTATTACGGACCGGCCCGGAGACTTGGGCGGGTATGGCCTGGCCAAACCCAGGCTTGAACTGATAGCCAAAGATAAACAAAACACGCTCCACCTATATGTCGGAAAGGATAGTAACGAATCCGAGGTCTACTGCAAGCTGGCCGGCTCTCCAACCGTTTTCACATTGTCAAAAGATAGTCTGGAGGCTTTCAATGTCAAGCCCTTCGATCTAATTGAGAAATTCGCTTGCATCTTGAATATCGACGACGTGGACCGGGTGGAGATTCGTGCTGCGGATAAAACCCATTCCATCCTCTTAACGCGAAAAACGATCAAAACGGCGAAAAAAGACCAACCCGCCGAGATTGCAACCACCTACCGGATGGATGGTAAAAAGATTCCCGAGAATGTCTTTAAAAAGTTTTACCAATCCCTCATCGGGCTGCTGATGGAGTCCGAGAGCGACCGGATGCCGCAGGATAAGAACCCCGAAGTCACTACAACCTTTCATCTAAACAAGGGTTCTCAAACCGAGCGGGTGGTGCAGGTGGATTATATCCCGTACAATTCCGACTTTTACGCGGTCTTCCGCAACGGGAAACCTCTCTTCCTCATCTCCCGCAGCCAGGTGCAGCAGATGCTGACTACTGCACAAGCGGCTATTCAGGGAAAGTTGAAAGCGGACTAACCGCGAAACACACAAAATCTCATGAAAACTCATCCCTTTTGGGCCTCGTTTTCGTGTGTTTCCCTTCCCATTACCCGCCACTTCAGAAACAGCTGAAAATAAGCTGAAAGTGAACGAATAAAAAGGGGAGTTCCCTCATGAACGAGAAAGTCGCGTTAACGCCACCCATGGGCTGGAACAGCTGGGATTGTTACGGAGCCAGCGTAACTGAGGCTGAAGTGAAGGGAAATGCCGAGTATATGGCTGAATATTTAAAACCTTTCGGCTGGGAGTATATTGTAGTCGATATTCAATGGTATGAACCCCAAGCCAAGACATCGGCATACAACCCCTTTGTTCCGCTGGAGCTGGATGAATATTCACGGCTGGTACCTGCAGTGAACCGCTTCCCCTCTGCGGATCATGGAAAAGGATTTAAGCCTTTAGCTGATTATCTGCATGGTCTCGGATTAAAATTCGGCATCCATATCTTGCGCGGCATTCCTCGCCAGGCGGTTCATGCCAACACCGCCATACTGGGTACGGAGATTAGGGCTCGGGCCATTGCGCATCCCAATTCCATCTGTCCCTGGAATACCGACATGTACGGCGTGGATCCGGCCCGTCCGGGTGCCCAAGCTTATTACAATTCTCTATTTCAACTTTACGCCTCTTGGAATGTGGACTATGTCAAAGTTGATGATATCGCCGCTCCTTACAATTGCGGAGAGATCGAACTGATTAGCCGGGCTATTGCCAATTCCGGGCGGGAGATGGTATTGAGCCTCTCTCCGGGCCCGGCTCCCTTGGAGCAAGCGGAACGTTTAATGGAGCATGCAAATATGTGGCGCATGACGGGGGATTTCTGGGATCGATGGGAGGACTTGTCCGCTGAATTTGAAAGGTGCCGCCAGTGGAGTAGTTATGCGGGTCCCGGTCACTGGCCAGATGCAGATATGTTACCTCTTGGCCATATAGGAATTCGCTCCTGTGAACATGGGGTGGGGGATCGCTGGACACGTTTTAGTAAAAACGAGCAACTTACGATGGTCACTCTTTGGTGCATCTTCCGCTCGCCGCTCATGTTTGGCGGTGAATTGCGGGATAACGATGATTGGACTCTCTCCTTGCTGACCAATGCCGAAGTATTGCGGGTACTGAACCACTCCCACTCCGGCCGCCAATTATTCCGCAACGGCCTCTGGGACCAGCATATAGCCTGGACTGCTCGGGATGAAGACGGCAGCTATTATTTGGCGGTTTTCAATACCGGGACCTTGGAAACCCGGGTCGAGATCATGCTTGACCGGATGAATTTATCAGGCCCTTGCCGTGTCAGAGACTTATGGAAACGTCAAGACCTGGAAGATGTAACCTGGGCGCTCCTCATTACCATTCCCTCTCATGGGGCGCGATTATTTAAGCTTAATCCAATATTATGAACCAAAAAATACGGCCGGGACATAGTCCCTGGCCGTAAATCATACCAGTAGCTGACTTCCTTAAAAGTATAGAATCCGGCAGAAAAAGCCGGTTCAGGATTATATATACGAAGTCCGGATCCGGATTGACCGTTTTATTCGCGGCTTAAGCCCGCTTGTTTCTTGTAGGATAATATCTCCAGTAGATGCAAATCGCGTAAAATTTGAATCACATCCTTGATATTATCCTTATTGAACTTTTTCAGTGTGCTATAAATTTGCGTTTTTAACGTAGAAGATTCAACATGCCTTTTGGAGCATATTTCATCTCTGCTATAGCCATTCAGTAATAGTTCCAGGTTTTCCAACTCGGCCGGAGTAAGCTGAGTGATAATATAAAAGTAATGAAACAAGTTGTCTTCGGACGATTTTATTCTGCGAAACTCGCGTTTGATCTTACCGGCAATATTGGCATGGATAGGGGATCGATCATAATAAGCATCTTTTACGGCTTTGATAACATCTTCCGGCGGCATATTTTTTAACAAATAATCGGTTACCCCTAATTCAAAGGCTCTAAATACGGTCTCGTCGGTCTCGCATACAGTCAAAACTACAATTTTAATCTCCGGCATATGGGAAAGAATTTCCGATGCCGCCCGTAACCCGGCTTGCTTATCCTCCAATTCAATATCAAGCAAAATTACATCGGGTTTCTGAAGCGCCGCCAGCATAACAGCTTCATACCCGTTATTCGCATTCCCCACCATGTCCAAATCAGGATCTTTCGAAAGCAAAGTCCGGTAATGTTTGGTGATTAAATCGTCATCCTCGACAATCAATACTTTAATCGTACCGGACATTCAAACCCCGCCTTCAAAATATTCGTTCTTCTAATTATTTACATACCGCTGTAACAAATTCTTTACTATCACAAAATTACCTTCCCCAAAATATCTTTTATCGCGACATTTTTCATCAGTTGCTGCAAATCCTGATTAACGGAAGCACCAAATGAAAAATGGTACCTTCATTTACTTTGCTTTCAACGCTTATTCTTCCTCCATGGGCATTCATAATATTATGGCAAAGCGACAAACCCATCCCCCAGTTTCTAGTAATCGGTTTAGATGAAAAAAATGGTTGAAATATCTTGTCCAAATCGGTTTCAGGGATACCAATGCCGTAATCCTGTATGGAAAGCTCTACCCACTGGTTTTTGATAGATACCGAGATATTTATTACCCGGTTTTTAACCGGAATTCTTTCCATCGCTTCGATGGCATTCATAATAATGTTTTGAAGTGCTTGAGAAAAATAATAATCATCCATTAAAACGACCGGTTCCGGCGGAACCATGGCCGCATTGACTTGAACTCCGCCTAGCTGAGGCTGCATTTCACTTAATGTATCCCGGATGA
>DASVMB010000495.1:0-2684 GCA_036384575.1 Bacillota bacterium | reverse complement strand
CTGTTCATAACTTTTTTGCCCAGTTTTTTAAAGAGTCTTCATTATTCTACCGCTGTAGTGGGCTTTGTGACCTTCTTTAATCTGATAGCGGATAATTTGACCAAGGGCGCAGCCGGCTGGCTCATCGATCGTTACGGCCCGTGGCCAATTCTGCTTACCGGCAGTATGATGGTTCTGACCGGAGTTTTGATTATCATTTACTTTCATCAGAGCATTCCGATCTTAATCTTGGCGGCAATCCTGATTGGCCTGGGAGTTGCTCCGACATGGCCGGGGGCGATTGGGGGATCGATTCAGACCGTAGGCGAGTCCAAACGGGCTACGATCATCAGTATCATCTCGGTGGTCTGGTTGGGAGGCGGAGGTTTGGGCCCGGTTTTAATGGGGTTTCTGATAGACAATCGGATGCGTCAAACCATGCTCAAGTTGAACCTGCCGTTAATCAGCGCATATCGTACCGGGTTCCTGATTCTCTTCGCCATCGCAGCGTTAAGTGTGATCATTTGTATTCTGGGATTCATCGGGTGGCACCGGGTACCGCATCTCCGGAAACTCACCGAAGAAAGGCAACAGATACCCATACGTCACCGCCTATGGGCGGTTTTCCAACGATTGTGGAAGGTTAAAGGGCTTGTTCCCGGAATGTTCTTTCAGGCATTTGCCATGGGTCTACTTTTACCCAATCTTTTGCCCTACGCCACGACTCAATTAGGTTTATCGGAGGCCCAGTACAGCCTGTTGCTTTTGATAGGCGGGGCCGGTGCGGTACTGTTCATGATTCCTGTCGGACACTTTGCCGATCATATGGGGAGCCGGAGGTTTTTGGTCAGTGGCTTTACTCTGGCGGCGCTCGCTCTTTTTATCCTGGTCACCTACGGGAATCGGACGAACATTTGGTGGTTGGTGGGATTTGTCGGCCTTTCCTACGCACTCATCCAACCGGCTTGGAACGCATTGTTGGCCGGGGCAGTCCCGCCTGAGCAACGTGGAGTGTTGATGGGCTTATTTATGTCTGTAGAGGGATTGGGTTTTGCCGTCGGACCGGCGGTCGGAGGATTACTCGGTACGATCGAGAAGGGAGCTCCGGGCTTATTGGGGCGAATCGGACCTGCGACGCCGTTCTATGTCAGCGGGATATTTTTGCTCGTAATGGCCCTGGTTTATCTGGTCCATCCGTTCCACCATTACCGAATCGAGGAATGAGTCATGGGGTATTTCATCATCGCAGTGGGCTTGGTTTTGTTATGGCTTTTGATATATCCCCTTACTGATCTGTTCGTCCGATTCGTGGACCCAAAGGTTTTTAAGGGGGGCGACCCGGCGGCGCGTAAACTCTGTCTTACCTTTGATGACGGTCCGGATCCCCGCTACACCCCGGAACTGTTGCAAATCCTCCGTAAAGAACAGGTTCGCGCGACTTTTTTTTTAGTGGCTGATAAAGCCGTGGCTGCTCCGGATCTGGTACGGCAGATCATTGCTTCCGGGCATGAGATTGGGTTTCATACCTTCAAGCACCGTCATGCCTACCTGCTTTTTTTCAACGGGAGCCTGAAGGCGGTCGGGGAAGGGCGGCGTAAACTTGAGGAGGTCACCGGAAGGCCGGTGTTTTGGTTCAGGCCGCCGTGGGGAGCGCTGAATCTTTTTCAGTACTTGACGGCGCGGGTATTAAGACTCCGGTTGGTACTATGGAGCGCGAATGCACAGGATTGGGAGATAAGAACCGGGACGGATGGGATCCTCGAACGGCTGAAGGAAAGGGTGAAACCCGGAGGGGTTATTGTATTGCATGATTCGGGCGGGGACCTGGGAGCACCGGCCAATACCCTAGCTGCGGTGCCCGAAGTGATCCGTTGGTTCAAAGGGCAGGGATATCAGTTCGTGAGCCTCGATGAGATGGCGACTCACCCCCTTGCCCCCGTGTCCCCTAAGGACACGCCTCTCCCGGCAAGCGGGAAAGAGGGGGAACAAGATTCCAAGTAGTAAAAAAAAGCCACGAAGGATTGTGGTTACTCTCTTTGGCGCTTGTCGCCAGAGAGAGCAAGAGTGAGTCGTAGGCATCAACTTCACACTTCACAATTTTATTTACGGAGGCTTGGGATGGGCGGGTTGACATTTTTACGCAAGATTAACGAGGCGATCGATCGGAGGTATCTGCGAAAGGTCGGGGCGACCCCGATCCCCGGCTCGGGCCAACAACTACTGCTGTTTTGCTATCATCCTTACCATGCCCGCAAGGAACTGCGGCTATCCGAGACGGTCATCATTCGCCCCGGCGATACGGTGAGTGAGTTGCATTTCTCCAATACCCGAATCGTAGAGATCGGCGCTCAAGCGGGAGATAGACCCCTAGAGTGGCGGATCATCGACATACTTAAGGAAGAGTTCTCCATATTGGCGGAGGCGTGCCGGAATGGGACGGTGCCGCCGGAAGTAAAGGCGTTTTATGGCGTAAATGTGATGCCGGCCGGCGCCAAACGGCTGGGGTTTACCCTTGTGCCTCTACCCCGCGGTTTTAACCGCTGGTGGTTGGGGTTGTGGGAATCGTTGCTGCGGCTGGTGTATTATTCGTATCAAACCAAAAAGAAGGCTTCGCTGAAACGGACCATGAATGACCCATACGAGATCTGGATCAGCCGAGACGAGCTAATCCGCCGCTACGCAAGGGTTTGAGCTGTTTTATAGTT
>DASVMB010000494.1:0-3161 GCA_036384575.1 Bacillota bacterium | reverse complement strand
GAGGAATCCAAGACGATGGGTACCAACCTGGAAGTCGTGGAAGGTATGCAGTTTGACCGCGGGTACGTATCGGCCTACATGGTCACCGACAATGAGCGGATGGAAGCCGTTTTTGATGAACCCTATATCTTAATGACCGATAAAAAGATTACCCTGATCAAGGATTTATTGCCGATCCTGGAGAAAGTAATCCAACGCGGCAGACCGTTAGTGCTTATCGCCGAGGATATTGAGGGCGAGGCATTGGCCACATTAATTTTGAATAAGCTTCGCGGCACCTTGAATGTAGTCGCGGTGAAGGCTCCCGGTTTCGGAGATCGCCGTGATGCGATGCTCAGTGATATCGCCATCGTCACCGGTGGCCAGGTTATTTCCGAGAAAGTCGGCAGTACCCTGGAGAACGGAACCCTGGAGATGCTGGGCCAAGCCCGTCAGATAAAGGTGACGAAGGACGAGACCACCATCGTTGACGGTAAAGGCAGCGCCCAGGAGATTAAGAACCGGATCAGCCAGATCAAAGTGCAGATCGAGGATACCACTTCGGATTACGATCGCGAGAAGCTGCAGGAACGCTTGGCCAAGTTGTCCGGCGGTGTAGCGGTCATCCAAGTCGGCGCCGCGACCGAGACCGAGATGAAAGAGAAGAAGCACCGGATCGAGGATGCGCTCTCCGCTACCCGCGCTGCGGTTGAGGAAGGCGTGGTTCCCGGCGGTGGCGTGACACTCTTACAGATCGCCCCGGTTCTTGATACGCTCAAGGAGACCGGTGATGTGGCTACCGGCGTTTCCATCGTCCGCAGGACCTTATCCGAGCCGTTGCGGCAGATTGCCAATAACGCCGGAGTTGAGGGTTCGGTTATTGTGGAGAAAGTCGGCACCTTGCCCAAGGGTCAGGGCTATAACGCCTTAACCGGGCAGTATGTCGATATGGTGAAGGAAGGCATCGTTGACCCCGCCAAGGTTACCCGAAGCGCGCTTCAAAATGCCGCCAGTATCGCCGCTTTACTTTTAACCACCGAATGCCTGGTGGCGGAGATCCCCGAGAAGGAGAAGGCTCCGGCCATGCCTCCCGGCGGCGCACCCGGCATGGGGATGGATTATTAAGATACCTTTTCCGGAAAACCCTTGGGTTGTCCGGATTGGCGTCACAATTTCAAAAAAAGGACTGCCCGAATCTGGGGGCAGTCCTTTTTATAAACCGAGGCGTTCATTACCACCTCTTTTAATTGAGCACTTCAGGAAAGACTGTTTTGGCAATGGAGATTAATTTCTGCCGTTGTTCGTGATTTAATTTATTGGCAATACGGATGATTTCCTGAATGTCTTCCGGAAAATTCGTCTCCTTGTTTGTTTCTTCTTTCGGATCGAGAATTCCCGCCATCACTAACATCTCTTCATATGGAACGCCTAGGGCGGGAGCTAATTTGCGAAGCATGTCGGGATTCGGATCCTGCTTGGCATCTTCCATCCTCGAAATAGATCCAAAGCTAACCCCGGAGGCTCTATCCAAATCTTTTAAGGTCAAGTTATTTTGAGTGCGTAAGTTTTTTAGGTAGAGCCCGAATTTATAGTTTTCCGCCACGGCAATCATCCCTTTCAGGTCTATTATAATACCGGATTTACAAGTATGCAAATAATTTTTTACGACTTTGAAAATTTGGATTGCATTTCTTTCGGCGTGATGGTATGATGTATTTACAAACTTGTAAATGATATTACATAAAAAAGGAAGATGCGTTATGGGTGTTAAGCTGCGATATCAACTTAATATGGATGAGATCAACCGTATCTGTATCGAGAATGGTTGGGGAATCGGTGAATTATCGGAAATAACCGGGATTAGCAGAATGCAATTATGGTATATGTCCTTACCGCCTGACCACCCCAGGTTTTCGGCCGTCGGGGAATCGTCCCGGAAAAAGTTACGTTCCGCGTTCCCCGGTATTAAGCCGAGCACCCTTTTTTTACCCTTGAATTTACAAAGTTGTAAATGCAGTTTGGAGAGGGATGTGCCAGCGGGCTAGATAATCAAACGCTTCACAATGGTAAAGAAAAGGTGATTATTCAAACAGCTCTCAGGCAATATGCCGCGGAGTGGGTCAAGGAGGAATGATAAGGAGCAACCTTAAAACGATTGCTATATACTAGAAAATTTTTAGGAGGCCTAGATGATGGATACTCAGTCACGAGTAGTAATCACAAATCAACCTGCGGCGGCAATTCAGCCGCAAACTGCACCGGCGGTTAATCTGCCTCTCTTGACGGCTCCGCAAGAATTCATGGAGGTTATGAAAGAAAACCGTCTCGACGGTGAGAACTTCAGATTTGACAAAATCCCAATGCCCAGCGACGGTGGAATCACATTCGTGATGATGGATGAGAAGGGCGGGACAATCCTTCGCGCCGAGCTGCGGGGTGTAATCCTTAAGTTCTCTCACTTCAAATCCTGGTATCAAAAATCCTTTGATGAACGGGATGAGAATGACGACAAGCGCCCGGATTGTTTCTCGCAGGATGGCGAAATCGGATCGGGTTGCCCGGATGCCGGGATCCCCCCAGAACAAAAGTGTGAATTTTGCCCGAAAAATCAGTGGGGCAGCGATCGCCGCGGTGGCCGGGGGAAAGACTGCGCCGACAAGATACGGATTTATATTTTGCTTGAGGAAAGCGCCCTGCCGGTATTTATCGACCTGCCCCCCGCCAGTATCGGTAATTTCAAGGAATATCGAAAACGGCTCACAAACAAGCTGAAATCTCTTCACGGCGTAGTAACCGTGATTGGTCTGGAGATGGACAAGAGTATTACCGGCGGGATTACTTATTCCAAGGCAACCTTTGCCAAAGATGCCGATCTGAATCCGGATGAGCGGGCTATCATCAAACAGTATATCGACACTATTTCCCCATCACTAAAGCAGAGAGCGCGACACCATCATCATCGACTCGTGTGAGGAAGTTGGTAATGAATGAAGCGTCGGACCCGGGATAAGGAGGCTTGCAATGAAGCGGAAGACATTTGACGAGATTGAGGAGATGTATCGTTCCTACCCGCGAATTCGGGAAAAGTTTTTGTTATTGACTCCAAAAAGTACCCATCTTTTATCATTGGCGCCGGGCGGCGGCGAAGGCGAAAGCAAAGTTGAGAAGATTGCACTGGCACG
>DASVMB010000493.1:0-3457 GCA_036384575.1 Bacillota bacterium | reverse complement strand
TGTCAAGCTCATTACCAACGGCACGGATAATCACATGATGGTCATTCATACGGTAACCAGTTTCGGAATCGACGGCAAGGTGGCCGAACAGGTCCTGGACCGGATCGCAATCACCACCAACAAACAGATCATCCCGGATGATCCCAACCCGCCGCTCCGTCCCAGCGGTATCCGGTTAGGCACTCCGGCTGCGACCACCCGGGGGATGAAAGAGGCTGAGATGCGGCGGATTGCCGGATGGATCGTCAGGGCGCTCCGGGCTCATCAGGACGAGGCGGTTTTGGCGGGGTTACGCGGTGAAGTTGAGGCATTTTGTTCGCAATACCCGGTACCGGGGATCTGACGGAGGTTCCTTTGGATATTAAGCGGATTGGAGTCCTGGTTTCGGGGGGCGGAACCAATTTACAATCAATCATCGACGCGGCCGTAGCCGGAACAATCGGGGCGGAGATCGGAGTGGTGATCAGCAACCGGCCGGATGCCTATGCGCTTGAGCGGGCGACCCGGCATGGAATTACTACCCGGGTCATTGATCACCATCAGTTTTCTTCGGTTACCGCTTTTACCCGGGCAATCCTCGATGCGATGCGTGAATCCCGGATCGATCTGATCTGTCTTGCCGGTTTCATGCGGATCTTGGACCCTCTGCTCATCGAGGCATATCCCGGCCGGATCCTGAATATCCATCCGGCGTTGTTACCGGCCTTTGGCGGCCGGGGTATGTACGGATTGCATGTGCATAAAGCGGTACTGGATTCGGGGGCCAGGTTCTCCGGGGCCACCGTTCATCTGGTGACGGCGGAGACCGATGTCGGGCCCATCGTTACCCAGGATGTAGTGGCTGTGGCGGATGACGATACACCAGAGACGCTGGCAGCCAAGGTACTTCAGATTGAGCACCGGATCTATCCGGAGGCGATCCGGCTGATCGTCCGGGATCAGGTGATCGTGGACGGATTGCGGGTGCGGCGGAAAACTTGAACTTCACACTTCAAACTTCACAATTCAATTGAAGGAGGAGACCAGATGGCTAAAATTCAAAGGGCGTTGTTGAGCGTCTCGGACAAAACCGGGCTGGTGGATCTGGCCAAATTTTTAACCAGCCACGGCGTGGAACTCATTTCCACCGGTGGAACCTATAAGGCGTTGCAGGAAGCCGGCCTATCGGTGACGTATATCTCCGATGTAACCGGATTCCCTGAGATTTTAGACGGACGGGTTAAGACTCTACATCCCGCGATTCACGGCGCGCTCCTTGCAATTCGCGACTCGGCAAAGCACCAGCAAGAGCTGGCTCATGAGCGCATTCAACCCATCGACTTGGTCGTGGTGAACCTTTATCCCTTTGCGGCTACCATCGCCAAGGCCGGGGTCACTCTGGAGGAAGCGATCGAGAATATCGATATCGGCGGTCCGTCCATGCTGCGCTCCGCCGCCAAAAACCACCGCGATGTCACTGTTGTGGTCGACCCGGCCGATTATCCGCTTTTGATCCAGGAAATCGAGGCTAACCAGGGCGGAACTTCATTGGAGTTTCGAAAACGCTGCGCTGTAAACGTCTTTCGGATGACCGCTCTTTATGATTCAATGATCTTTAATTACTTTAACACCGCGTACAATCAGGCGGATAAAGAGTACCCCGATCTGTTGCAGCTCTCCTTTGTCAAGCAGCAAAGCCTGCGTTACGGGGAGAACCCCCATCAGAAAGCCGCCTTTTACCGCGAGACTTCTCCCAGACCGGGGACGATCACTACTGCCCGCCAGCTTCACGGGAAGGAGCTTTCTTATAACAATATCGGTGACGGCAATGCCGCCCTGGAACTGGTGAAAGAGTTCGGGGAACCGGCCGTGGTTGCGGTGAAGCATGCCAATCCGTGCGGGGTGGGAACGGGGGCTACTATCTTCGAGGCTTATCAAAAGGCTTTTGAAAGCGATCCGGTGTCGATCTTCGGCGGCATCATCGCTTTAAACCGCGAGGTTGACCTGGATACCGCCACTCCCATGAGTGAGATGTTCTTAGAGATCATCATCGCGCCATCCTTTACCGGTGCGGCTTTTGATCTTTTGGCTAAGAAGAAAAACCTGCGCCTGCTGGAAGTACCGGAACTGGCCGTCAATTCAGGTTCTATTCTCACTCCTGATTTGGATATGAAGAAAGTGGCCGGAGGATTACTGGTCCAGGAAACAGACGTCATTACGCTGAACCCGGCGGATCTAAAGACAGTCACCAAACGCCAGCCGACTCCGGCGGAGTTGGACGAGCTCCTCTTCGGCTGGAAAGTGGTTCGGTACGTCAAGTCCAACGCCATCGTCTTGACCCGGAATCACGGTACCATCGGGGTGGGAGCAGGCCAGATGAACCGGGTTGGTTCGGCCCGGATCGCCATCGAACAAGCGGGATCGAAGGCAAAAGGGTCCTGTCTGGCTTCGGATGCCTACTTCCCCATGCCCGACACTGTGGAGGTCGCGGCACAGGCAGGTATCACTGCCATCATCCATCCGGGAGGCTCACTCCACGATCAGGACTCGATTGATATGGCCGATCGCTATAATATCGCCATGGTTATCACCGGAATCCGCCATTTTAGACACTGATGAGGTGATTGGAATGCTCGATATCAATCAGATTAAGGCCGCCATACCGCACCGCTTCCCCTTCCTGCTGGTGGATCGGATTATCGAACTCGAAAAAGGTAAACGAGCGGTGGGAATCAAGAATGTGACTGCGGATGATTTTTTTAGTCAAGCGGAGCTCAGCGAAAACGGGATCTATCCGGGCGCGCTTCAGGTAGAGGCTATGGCCCAAGTGGCCGGATTCGTCCTCATTGATCTGCTGGATCAGAAAGAAATGGTGCCGCTTTTCGGCGGTATCGAATATGCCAGGTTCCGGAAGTCGGCCCGCCCCGGGGATCAGCTCCGGATCGAGGTTAACCTGAGCAAGTTCAAGATTCGTACCGGGAAGTTCGAGGCCAAAGCCTATATCGGCAACGAACTGGCTAGTGAAGCCCACTTTACTTGCGTTCTGGGGAAGGAATCCTGATGAATTCGAGTGATGAAAAGAGCTATGGGGGATGAGGCATGAATACGGTAACTGAAACCGAATTGAAGAGTTTCCCGTTAGTGGGGCGGGGGAAAGTCCGTGATATTTACGATCTCCATCGTTACTTGCTGATCGTGGCTACCGACAGGCTCTCTGCCTTTGATGTGGTTTTTGACGATCCCATTCCCGACAAGGGCCGGGTTTTAACCGGACTCTCGGTTTACTGGTTCCAGGAGACAGCCTCCGCTTTTCCTAATCATCTGGTCAGCGCGGACCTGGAAACAGTCCCCGGCTTGACCGTTGCGGAGCGGAGCCTGCTCCAGGGCAGGTCGCTCGTAGTCAAGAAGGGCCAGGTGATTCCGGTGGAGTGCGTGGTCCGTGGGTATCTGGCGGGCAGCGGCTGGAAGGAGTACCAGG
>DASVMB010000492.1:0-4678 GCA_036384575.1 Bacillota bacterium | reverse complement strand
GGCGCGGGCCAGATTTTGGTCGCTACTGTTCACGCCTTTGCTATCTTCATTATTTTTGATGGCTGCGTTATAACAATCCCGTAAGATCTCCAAACCGGCCCGGACATTATATTTCCAGTCCGATTTGATCCGATTCATATCGTAGGTGTTTCCCCAGGCTTTATCATTGATCTGCATGATCCCCCAATCCGAAGAGCTTGGATTGGAATTGCGGCAAGGAGTTCCATCCTTATTAAACTGGGTCATGCCGCTTTCGGTTGTGGCCGTAGCCAAACCCAGCTGTTCCGGAATACCCAACTCCCGGCATTGTTCGGTAATATAGTCGACAATCTCTGGCCGCGAGGGATTGATTCCGGGAGCTAAGTTACTGTTGGCGTCATGAATCATTTCAGGTGTATTTGTTATTTTGCCTTCCATTTGTTTGAGTAGATTGGTATACCGGCTTAATGATTGTTCATTGATCTGGTTGGAATATCGTGACACAATATCAGATTGTTGCAACTGGTTCAGTATGGCCAGTAGTGTTTTGGTATTGTTCTGCGTACCTATCAGCGGTAATAAGGACAGGGGGAATAAAGGCTCCGGGTTGGAATTTGGATCGCTGGTATTTAGTGAATTGCACCAGCTGTTGATTCTATTTTCCAGGAGCGACTTTATGACGATTTGAAAATCAGGATCTTCCCCTGCTGAGTTGATATTTGGTTGAGTGTTATTGTTTTCATTGCTGACTTTGGAGGAGTCGTCAAAGTTGATAGGGAAAAAGGCTGGATGGTTGTTGTTGGCGCCGTTGATCGGGCTCATTTTGTTACATCCTCCTTAACAGGCTTACCGGATGGATTCAGAGAAGAATGACTAACGAGTGTGTCAAATAATTTATCGGAAAAAACGGCAAATAATTTAGCAAGGATTGCCTAAACTATTCTATCATGGAACACCCAATACTGAACATTAAAAATAGCCAGGCAGCTCTCCGGAGCCACCGCCATCTGCGTGAATTTAAACTTGGGGCTGATGAGGCAGGTAGAACATTTAAGCGGAAATACTGTTCGTATATTTGCCGCACTTATCACCCCAGATGGCGATGATCCGCCGATCTTGCTCCACCCGAATCACTTCGCACCGGTTGCTGCATCCCTCGCATTCAAAAGTGGAAGGATTTAAATCGGCCATCAATTGGTCGAAGCCGCGAAATCTGGAATTCTTATTCAATCTTCTCAGCCATCTCCGTGCCAGTAGCGCGGCGCCAACGGCCCCCATGACGTCATAATAAGAGGGAATGATGATTGAAGCCTTTAACTCTCTTTCAAAGGCAGCTTTGATACCCCGGTTGGCCGCCACTCCGCCCTGAAAAAGGATGGGCGAAGCCAATTCTTTGTCCCGTGCCAGATTAGACAGATAATTCCGGACCAGAGCCTCGCATAAACCATTGATGATATCCGCCTTGGAAAAGCCAAATTGCTGTTTGGCAATCATGTCCGATTCGGCAAAAACCGTGCAACGTCCGGCAATATTGACTTTTCTGGTTGCGGTTAAAGCCAGATCACCGAAGTCGGTAATAGGGATCTTCAACCGTTCAGCCTGGTGATCCAGGAAAGACCCGGTTCCCGCGGCGCAAACCGTATTCATGGCGAAGTCCACCACAACCCCGTTTTGAATCATGATGATCTTGGAATCCTGGCCTCCGATCTCAAGGATCGTTCGGACCTTCGGATAGAAGTGAATTGCCGCGGCGGCATGGGCGGTAATCTCATTTTTCACGATGTCGGCGCCTAATACGCTCCCTGCCAGCAGTCGGCCGCTCCCTGTGGCTCCAACTCCCTGAATTTGTAAATCAGGGACCTCGCTGCGTATATTCCTTAACCCCTCCTGGATCACTTGAAGGGGTTGTCCGTCGTTTCTGAGATATCTTGACCAAATAACATCCCCTGTTTCATCCAGTGCGGCAATATTGGTGCTTACCGAACCCACATCGATACCGAGAAATACTTTTTCCGTCATCATATCCATTGCTCCAATCGTTATCACATAAATACTCAACTGCTCCGGAGCCGAAGGCTGTCCTTTCTTTGACTACAAAGCCAGAGGTTGCGGTTGTCTCAAAAGCAAACAATGGATAATCGTCCTTATCTCCACCAGGCCCTTTAGGAGCCTTTCTACGCCCGGAAAAATCATCTCAAGCCCCATGAATGGGGCTGGGTAACACATCCGGTTCTCCCTAGCCCGTTTTAACGGGCTTTAGAATGGTTTTTAACTTAGCCCGGGGTTTCTCGCGTCCCATGGGACGCGCACCCCGGGTGGACGGAATGACAAATTGGACTTTTGAGATAGCCCTAAGAGATAGGTTTACCCCCTCACAATCCCTGATGGTCTACTTAATAATTCCCTCCGGTTTCTCAATAGATCGATAAAGGCCTCCAAGCGCACCCGGTTATTGAGGTACCCGGTTTGTTCGTCGAGTGACAGGGAGAGAATCGGTAAATCCAGATCCCGGGATAGGGTAGGGATGATGGCCTGAGTCACCAGCTCCGGCATGCAACCGAAAGGCATTAGATGAATAACCCCGTCATAGCCCAGTTCTTTATAGTTGATGATATGGCCGATGTTCTCCCTTTCGTGGCCTCCCAGTGGATACCGGAGATAATGGTCCGCCCTACTCAGTATTCGCCGGGGCGGCCAGAAACTGTGAGATATCCAATCTGAGATATAACGGTAACGGTTGACTTCCACTCCCAGGAGAGCCAATTCACTCATGAGTTCATGATTGACCGATCCTTCCATCACCAGATAGATCTCCCCCACCAATCCGATTTTTAATAAATCCGGGTTGGGACGGGTGGCAATACCCGCGATCATCTGATCCGCCACCCTCATGCTAGAACTTAATTCTGGGAGCGTATTGCTTTGGCTAAGCAGATTTCGAATCTCCAGCCACTTTTGATCGCAGGTCCCGGTTACCGATTCATACGGGCGAAGCCTGTGAATGGTTTTCTCATACCGATCTAGTCCATATGTAAGACTTAACGCCATATAAGTCGAGTATAAAAGTCGGGATAGGGGATGATGGTCCCGGATTACCTGAGCCTGGCGATAAAAATCCGGGAACCTTGACAGGATATTGTCAAAGACCAAGAACCGGGGATGATATCCCAGCTTCTTTAATATCTGTTCACTCAAGTTACCGTAATAAACCGCCCGGCAGGCCCCGATACCCCCACTCGTCACTACCAGATCCACACCTTGTTCGACAGACTCCAGATAGCTTCCGAGGATGATCTTAAAGGGAAAACAGATGAATTCCGGGCTGTACTTCACCCCCAGCTCAATTGTTCGCTTGGTGGGGCGCGGAGGCATAATCACTTCATGACCCAACATTTCAAAGAGCTTTTTATAGGCCAGTACCGGGCCTAAGTAGGGAAAGGTAACTTTCATCCGCTTACGCGTGCGCCTCCTCTTTCCTCTCAACCAGCATCTCCAGGAATGCCTCAAGCCGGGTCGTGAGATGTCCGTCGCCGCTATGTTCATCAAGGGTGATTCGTAGAAACGGTTTATGGGTTATCCCTGCCTCAAGTTCCAGCATCTTGATGGCGATGGAGTCTGGTCCGCAACCGAAAGTGGTGACGTATACCACTCCGTCAACTTCAGGATCTTTTAGGAAGTCAAGACCGGCGCCGAGCAGAACCCGTCCAAAATTCCAAAATAAAGGCCGTTTTAACCCTTTCAAATTACTTTCGATGATCGCCGGGTCAACCATCTCCCAGGTACGGAGTTCGGCTCCGAGGGAGGTCAGTTTATGGATCATTCCCTTACTGATAAATGGATCGTACAGGGCATAAGAATATCCCAATAAACCAAGCCGGATTCCGGTAGGTTCCGTGACAGCCTTACGATTTAAAGCATCGGGCAAGATCAGATGTTCCCGGCGGCATCGGGTTAAAACCTCATCCCAGTATAGGCCCGCCTGTTCGGCCGCTTCCTTGAGCTTGCCGAGGGGCTTTATAAAAGCGGGATATCGAATGGGTTTCAACTGCCAGCCGTCACAGATCACCTCCGGAGAAAAAAGGCGGTCGGGATCAATCCCTGCTGAATACTTGGCCAGTTCCGGCAGACCGGTGAATTTAGGGCAAAAAAAATCCCGCCTGTGCTTTTGGATCATTCTGGGGAGCAGAATCAACTCTACGTCTTTCTCTATTAACTCGACCAACTGCCCGAGACAGGCCTTGACCGGTACGCAAAACTCGGGGGGGATCAATTTGCCGCCGCAATCGACAGTTTCCTTGCAACTGGGGCCGGGGATGACGACATCCAATCCTAAAAAGCTGAAAAAATGGTGCCAATACGGTAGATGAGTCGCGCCGAACAGGGTGTTGGATATACCGATTCTCATAATTTCCTGCCAGATGAAATGAATTTTCTTTTATATTCTGCTCCTATATTTGGCATTTTGGTATGAATCTATGCAAGGCGGCAGAATTTGTCGGAAGTCATGCGAAAACGCCGTCTCGTATTTCCTATGGTTTTCCTCAACCGGATCCGGATAGGGTTTAATCTTTTCCGGTGAAATGATATAATAGAGCTGTTGTTGAAACTTCATACTCTTTCATTACGGTTGGGCGGGGTTACCCGCTTTCAAGAGAAACCAGGCTTTCGGGGTGGAAGGCTCATTTTTGAGCTTGCCACC
>DASVMB010000491.1:0-2758 GCA_036384575.1 Bacillota bacterium | reverse complement strand
TGCTCATTACGGTGATTATTGAAGCCATTATCTTTACCCGCTTACGGGAGGGTCTGGCTTTTTCTTTTATATTAATGTTTTTCGTCATCTTTTTTCAAAATCGGATGAGCGTATGGAATATGGCTTTACCGGCCGCGTCCCTATGGGATTTGTTATCCATGGTAATTTCCGCGATGATTACGGTGACCCTTACGATACTGCTGCGCTTTCAAAATAATGTATCTTTTAGGGAACTAAATCATCGTATGAATGAAGCCACCGCCAATTTGGCCGAAATAAACCTACAATTGCAGGAGTATGCGGCTGCAGCCGAACAACAGGCGGTTATCAACGAAAGGAAACGGTTCGGAAGTGAAATACATGATACCTTAGGTTATTTGCTGACCAATCTGGTGATGATGCTGGAAGCTGCCATCGTGATAACCCCCGCCAAAGCCCGGAAGTTACGGGATCATCTGCGTTTAACCCGGGATCAGGCCAAAGAGGGGTTGTTCGAAATGCGTCGTTCCCTGGAAAAGCTGCGTCCGATTCAATCACAAGTCAGCGGGCTTTTGGCAATCAGCAGCTTGGTGAATACCTTAACAAGGGCTACTCATATCAAGGTCGACATAAACTTTGGCGATGCGCCGTTAAACTTTGGCGAAAAAGCCGACCATGCGGTTTATCGTTTGGTTCAAGAGGGGATAACCAATGCGTTGCGCCATGGGAAAGCCACACGGATTGAGATCTCTTTTGGCTGTAAAGAAAATGGCGTTAATGTTTGGATTAAGGATAACGGGATCGGCACCAGCGAGTTTGAGGAAGGTATGGGGTTGACCGGAATGAGGGAACGCCTTGAAAAGCTGGGCGGCAATCTGAAGTTATCGAGTACGGTGGGTGAAGGCTTTTTACTGATAGCGTGGTTACCTATGGAAAACAGCGGGGGCGAACATGGAGAAGATTCGCATGGATAAAATTAAAGTGCTCTTGGTCGATGATCAGACTCTTTTTGTAGAGAGTTTACGCACAGTACTTCAAACGTTGGCCAAAGATATCCTCGTTGTCGCCGTGGCCTACGACGGTCCCAGGGCTTTGCAATTGGTGGCTGAAAAACATCCGGATGTTGTTCTGATGGATGTCAGGATGCCGGGCATGAATGGAGTCGAAACGACGAAATTAATCAAGGAAAGGTTTCCCGAGATCCAGGTATTGATGCTGACTACTTTTAACGACGACGATTACGTGGTTGAAGCCTTAAAACTCGAGGCAGTCGGATATTTGCTGAAAGACACGCCTCCGGCCAAGTTGATTACTGCAATCCGGGCGGTTCATGATGGCGGGGTTCTCATCTCACAAAAAGTAGCGGCTAAAGTGGTTACGAAATTAGCGAATACTCCTGAGAAAGATCAGGATGATGAAACCGAGACCAGTACGGCGGTTTTTGAACTGAGCAGCAGGGAGAAGGAAGTCTTGCGCTTACTGGCGCAGGGTTTTGAAAATGGCGAAATTGCATCCAAATTATATATCGCCGAACAAACGGTTAAAAATCATATCAGCAATATTTATTCTAAATTGGGAGTGCATGACCGGCTTCAGGCCTACCGGAAAGCCAAGGAAATCGGGATTGGATAATGGATCTATCATGAAATTACCCGCTAAACCATCTGCTTTGGGATGGTTTTTTTATTACCGGTACTCCAGTACTAGCAAGAATGATCTGAAAACAGTACTTGCGAATCAAGTTTTCGCGAACCCAAAATGTTAAGATGAAGTTAACGGTCGGAGTTCGAACCGATTATTCAAACAAAGAACTAAAGGAGGATTTTGGAATGAAAAGACTGTTCCCGGTTTTATTCATCACCTGTCTGGTTCTCTCCCTTTTGTTCGCGGCCATTGGCGTTCAGGCCAAATCCCCGGTAGAAATCAGTTACTATCTTTGGGATGATCCAACCTACAGGCAGATTGTTGATGCCTTTAACTCCAGTCAGAAAGAGGTATTAGTCAAAGCCACTTACCTCCCGGCCGCCGATTATGAAACCAAGTTACTCACCCTTTTGGCCGGCGGAGTAAGTATGGATGCTTATATGCAAAAACGGCAAGCCGATATGTTCCCGCAATATGCCAACGGTTACATTGAACCCCTTGATAAGCTCATCAAGAAGTACAAGTTCAATATTGCCGCCGATAAAGCGTATATGTCCGACATTTCCGTTAATGGCAAAGTCGTGGCGATTCCGTTCCGGGGCGCCGGGTATTTCACCTATTACAACAAGAAGGTTTTTGAGAAAGCCGGGATTCCGACCCCGACCGAGTACGTCAAAAAGGGTGAATGGACCTGGAGTAAGTTTATCGAAGTATCCAAAAAACTCTCGACCGGCGACGGCAAACAATACGGCGCGATCTTCTATACCTGGCCCGTCAATACATTCCTGCCGGCATATCAGCAAAGAGTCAATTTCATCTCCGCCAATGGAAAAATCGATGTGGACATCGATTCCGTCTTATTCTCGATGCGGATGAGGCGGGATTTGGAAAAATCCAAGGCAATCATTCCGTTAGCTGAGTTAAAAGCGACCAAGACACACTATTCTCAAGCCTTCTATCAAGGCAATGTAGGCATGTTACTCATCGGCGAATGGTTCCCCCAATTTATGCTGGCTGCCCGGGATCAAAAACTACTCAAGGATTTCACCTGGAATGATTGGGCAATCACCCGCATTCCGTGTGATTCTTCCAATTACATCACGGCCGGGGCATCCACTTTCAACCATATTTATTC
>DASVMB010000490.1:0-5517 GCA_036384575.1 Bacillota bacterium | reverse complement strand
CGTATGTTGAACATCCCGCAGCCGGTTATGGAGATCTTCCGGAGTCGGAATATACTCACCCGGATAAATCAGGCAAAGCACGGCCTCATCGGGATGAAGACGCCCAACGATGACTTCCCCGCAGTCTTTCAGGGCGACCTGCACGGCGTTGACGACTCTGAACATAATCAGTGAGGCAGTGTCCGGTCTTACTGCGAATAGAGCAGGATAATCATCCAGTGAAAGAATTAAAAAATAATAACGAAACCCGCTCACTGGTAAGTTTAATAAAGCAGCTTGAGAATACGCCGTCTCATGATTGGATTGTTTTTCGGCCAGTAGTGTTTCCAAAAATTTTTCCCTAGCCCAAGCCAGACTTGCCTGGAATTGAGTTTGGAAGCGCTGATCTTCCATGGCAATTGCCCTGCGTCGCAAGATATCGTCTCTAAATTTGATGAGCCATCGTTCAATCTCCTCAGGGCGAAGCGGTTTAAGCAGATAGGCCTGGGCGCCGGCCTCCACCGCAGCCCGGGCAAATTCAAATTCTTCAAACCCACTGATGATTAAGACCGGAATTTGAGGATGAGTTGCGCGAATTTCGCGGATGACTTCAAAGCCGTCCATTTCCGGCATGCAGATATCCGTAATTAATACGTCGATTTGGGACTCTCGCGCGAGAGTCAGGGCTTCCTTGCCGTCTTCAGCCAGAACCGGAGGATCATAACCGAGTTCAAGCCAGTTAAGATGATTGGAAAGTCCAATCCGATGCGCGGGCTCATCATCGACAATCAACGCTTTAAGCATTTTGGGACCCTCTTTCTACGGTCGACGGCTCAAGGCAGACCGGAATTTGGATTGTCACAGTTGTTCCGTTTCCGGGGGTCCCGGAAATGGTTAAAACGCCCCGGTCTCCGAAACAAAGCCGCAACCGTTCAATGATATTATAAATGCCGTATCCGTGGCCTTTTTGAATGTAATTTCCCGATAAGATTCGGGTAATTGTCTCGGGGTCCATACCAACTCCATTGTCCCTGATGGATAGCTCAATCCGATCATTACGGCAACTCACCTTAATCCATAAACACCCGTTCGCTTGTTTATGAATTAAACCATGGGCAAATGAGTTCTCCACCAAAGGCTGTAGAATCAGTTTAATGACGTAACAATCAAGCGTTTCCGGATCAACATCCCAGTAAACCTCCACCTTATCCGGATAACGGTATTGCATAATTTCCAAATACGCTTTGACATGATTGATTTCGTCTTTTACTTTTAGAACGCTTTTTCCCTCATTCAGCGCCAGACGGTAAAATGTGGTCATTGCATCGACAATCCGGCATAACTCCTGATCTCCGGCGTCAAGAGCCCGCCACCGGACCATGCCGAGCGTGTTATAGAGAAAATGAGGATTGATTTGTGCCTGTAACGCTTTTAAGGCTTCTTCCCTTTGCTTAATCCGCGTGTAAGCAATTTCTTCCATTAGAATCCTCAACCGGCGGGCCATTCTTGAAAAGTGTTCTTCCAAATCACCAAGTTCGTCAGCATCTTCCCGGGAAATCGTCATTTCGAAATCCCCTTGGCCAAGCGCCGTCATGTGTGAACCAAGACGTTTCAGGCGTTTTGTAAAATTGTCGATAAAAAAGAACATTAATAATATCGACATGATGCAGAGGCTCAGGGTAATGACAATAACCAACGTGTAAACCCGACGGGTTTGTTTTTCCAGGACGCTTGTGGAGACCGAACCAATGACATACCAACCGGAAGGGATTCTTTGAACAACTACCAGTTCGGACTCGGGGGTTCGTTGAAAGGATGGCTTGTTTAGCGTAATCATATTTAATTTTGTGTTTTTAACTTCCTTACCCAAGTAACGATTGTCCGTGGACGCGAAAACCACCCCATTCGCGTCAGCCAAAAATAAACGGCCTTTTCCTCCGAAAGCTTCTTTGGTCAAGGCGTCGAAAACCTGTTGACCGCTTAACTGCATCCAGACGACTCCTACCAGTTTCTCAGAAGAGTCCAAAATCGGTTGACTCAGGGTTAAATCGTAACTGGCGGATTCATTGTTGTAAAGTGTCTCCCACTGCAAGGGATCGGGTCGTTTGGCGATCCGTTGATACCAATCTTCTTCGGTATATTTTCCAAGCATACGACGGGCTGGTTTCCAGACAAAACCTCCATCTTCGGGTAAGGTTGTCGAGTCATGATAAACACGGCAACGTGTTAATCCGGGCAGAATATAACGGGCTGAACCAAAGGACTGGTCAATGTATCGAACCGTATCCCATTTTTGTTTCATATTATCATACCGGCGTGCCAGTCGGTTGATTAACTCCCTATCGTACGCCGCCTGCAATATATGAGTTTCATATATTTCCTTACGAAACTCCACGTTCTTGACAACCTGGTTTACTGCTTCATGGACTGAATGTTGATAATCAGTCCGCAATGAGAATAAAATCCAATGCCCTGCCAAAAAACCAAGCAAGACAATGGGGAGAATAACGACGCTACCGTATAATAGCAGTGTTTTCCCTCTTAATTTTAGTTGGGGAATGAATATCCAATTTAACGGCTTTATAACTTTGATAGGTTTACACATACTTTTGACCCCATCCGTTTAAATTCCAAGTATCCCGGTTTCAGGTAGGTGCTTTGTGGTAGCGCATGTATAGCCACGCTCTATCACATCTTCCACCCATATACCCCAATAATTCGAAATACCTGAAAAACTTCCTGCCTGGAGTGTAAATTGTCATTGAACCAAAAATGCGGAATATGTTGCAAGAAGATGAGGAAAGGAAAAATCGGAGCAAAAAAAAATCGCCTCACGCCGAGGCGAACAATTTACATTATGGAAAACAGGTATACAATCACTCAAAGCGTAAACCCGCTCCTACAAAGATCGCCTTACTGTTGTCATCATAACCGAGGCTTAAAACCAAAGGTGGAAGAATTCTCACAAATGCCTGCGCCTCTGTGACCAGCTTTTGATCCTGGATGTAATATTTCGGCCCGATCATCACCGTAACATCCGAATCCGAACTTTGATAAGTGTAACCTGCGCCAAAAAAGAGATTCAACTTGCTCGAACCCGAATTGACGCCTAATTCCCCGTATAGGCCGGAACTATTGTCAAAAGAGATCATCCGGTTGCCGATGGAGAGATCAAAAGAATTGACGTTATCCTTCGAGTTGGTGGAGATAATTTTGGTAAACATCTGATCCTGCCGGAAATAACCGATTTTGGAGTATTCGCCTTTCAGGTCCTCACTGACCCATACATAATTGTCCCCCCCAATGGAAGCATAGGCGGTGACGGAAACTAAAAAGGTCAAGACAACTGCTGTGACCATTGCCATTCTAAATTTCATGACAGAACCCCTTTCCGGATGTAGATTCCTATATATTATCGTCGCATTCCGGGTATCTCTTTAGTAAAGTTGGGGTAAATAAAGAGAAAATAAACTGACACCGTCTTTACAAACGGTTCATATAACCCTTGACACAAAAAAACCGACCTGAAAGGTCGGCTAAGAATTTCATACAATGCCGTAGTCCAGGCGTATGCGCCAGGGCTACTCCTCTTCCTGAGTCATATGTTTCCGGGCTTCGGCGATAATGGTCTCAGCCAATTGCGCCGGAACTTCTTCGTAATGATCGAAGCTTACGGAGAAATCACCACGACCTTGGGTCATGGAACGAAGATCAATGGCGTACCTGGCAAGTTCAGTCTGAGGGGCCAGGGCGCGCACCACCTGATCCTTGCCGTCCGGTTCCATACCCAGAATCTTGCCGCGCTTTTTATTGAGATCACCGATGGTATCCCCCATATACTCTTCGGGTACCCGAACTTCCACGTTCAAGATGGGCTCAAGCAGAATCGGCTTGGCATCCATGAAGCCTTTCTTAAATCCCAGTGAAGCTGCGATCTTGAAAGCCATTTCGGAGGAGTCCACCGGATGGTAAGAACCGTCAACTAAACTGACCTGAACGTCCACTACAGGATAACCGGCAAGTACTCCCCGGTCCATCGTTTCGCGAACGCCTTTTTCAACTGCAGGAATGAAATTGCGGGGTACCGCGCCGCCGAAAATCTTATCGACAAACTCAAAACCACTCCCCGGCGAAAGGGGGCTTAGTTCGAGCCATACATGACCGTATTGGCCGCGACCGCCGCTCTGTTTCTTGTGCTTACCCTCCACCTTCACCTTGGACTTGATCGTTTCCTTATATGATATCTTCGGAGATTTCAGGGTAACCTCTACCCCGAATTTTTTATGTAATTTACTGGTGATGACCTCAACGTGAAGATCTCCCATACCGGAGGCGACGATCTCATGGGTAACCTTATCTTTGTTTACCGTAAAGGTGGGATCTTCCTCCATCAACCGAGTCAGCCCGCTGGAGATCTTATCCTCATCGCCTTTGGCCTTGGGTTCTACCGCTAGAGATAATTTAGGGGCCGGAAAATCGATGGGCGGATACAAAATTGGCTTATCTTTATCGCACAAGGTGTTTCCGGTAAAAGTCTCCTGAAGTTTGGCTACAGCGCCGATATCACCAGGTCCCAGCTCCGAAACGGGTTCCTGAGTCTTTCCCTTGGTCACAAAGAGTTGAGCAATCCGTTCCATCGTACCTTTGTTGGAATTAAAGACTTGGGTATCGGATTTGATCACACCGGAACAGACACGGAACTGCGTCAGCTTACCCACGAAGGGATCGGCCGTTGTCTTAAAGACCAAAGCGGAAAACGGCTCATTTTCAGCTGGCTTCCGTTTCTCCTCCGCCTTCGTATTGGGGTTGACTCCAACCATCTCGCCCCGATCGGATGGCGAAGGTAAAAAGTCCAATAAAACATCGAGAATGTTGGTGATGCCAATCAGTTTCAACGCCGAACCGGCCAAAACCGGAACGAGTTTACCGGCGATGGTGCCCTTTCTGGCACCGGTGAGTAATTCGGCATCAGATAGTTCCTTACCATCCAAATATTTGGTGAGCAACTCATCATCGGTCTCCGCCACCGATTCGACCAGCATCATACGATACTCTTCCACAGCCGCAGCCAGGTTGGCCGGGATTGGTTGTTCAACCATCTTCCCGGCTTCAAGGGTAAGAGCCTTGTTCTTTAATATATCCACCACGCCCTGAAACGTTTCAGCCGCTCCGATGGGGATCTGTACCGGAATGATAGTATTTCCGAATCTGGCGCGGAGCGCTTTCACCGCCCCGTCAAAATCGGCGTTCTCCCGGTCCATTTTATTAATGATCATTACACGGGATAAACCCCGTTCATCAGCATAACTCCATGCCTTTTCGGTTCCAACTTCTACACCGGAAACGGCGCAAACCACTATGCAAGCGGCATCTGCGGCCCGACTTGCTCCTTTTACTTCACCGACAAAATCAAAAAATCCCGGCGTATCTAAGAGATTAATCTTGTGATCCCGGTATTCCAAAGGAGCGAGACCCGTACCGATACTGATTTTCCGTTTAATCTCCTCGGGATCAAAATCCATCGTTGCCGTACCATCA
>DASVMB010000489.1:0-4562 GCA_036384575.1 Bacillota bacterium | reverse complement strand
TCTATGAGCTTTATTAAATTCCTGCAATTTACATTTTACAATTGTGATGGACTATTGACTAAACTCCATAAAAGCACCCTTTTTTATTTACAACGAAACACACAAAAGACACGAAAATGGGTATGGCAAAGGAGCTAATTTTATCCATCAAAAGCTTCTTTACTTGTCCCGCCTTTACCGATTACCACCCATCAACCCGTTCATCCACTTTTAAAATCATCTTTACAAAAATTCTAAAGGGGATTTTACCGCTGGTTGGAATTATTGTACTATAATTTACCAGGTATCTGTGGCAAAAAAGTTCATCCCTACGATTACTCTTTCACGGCATTGAAACAAATTGGATCCAAACTTCGTTATACTCTTTGCCAATTGGTGGTACCCGCGGGTTTAAAATCAATTGTTGTCATGACACGGTCACGGTGGTGCCTTTATGGGAATCATTATTAAATTCGTTTTGAAGAATATTAAAGAAAAGAAATTCAGGACCTTTTTAATCCTTTTTTCGATCATGCTCTCCGCCGCGCTTTACTTTGCCTCCAGCGCAATCTCGGGGACAGTCGCCGAGATGTATACCCAGCGGATTCGGACGTACTATGGCAACGCGGATATCGTGATCCACGCCGGGGAAAAATCACCGGGACGTTTTGTAACCGCCGCCCGTGCCGCCGAATTTGGCGGGCGGATGGAATACATCATCGGAGCAGTGGAAGGCAGCGGGACTTATAAATATCAAAACGAAAGCGTCAACCTGAATCTTAAAGGTTTCACTCTCGATGAATTACAGCTGAACAATCCCATATTGCTCGATAACGAAGATCAAGCCATGGATCTGCGAGCGCTTGAGCCATTTATCGGAAAAAAAGTGATCATCAGCAAGAACCTGGCCCAAAAATATCAGCTAAATCCGGGCGACCACTTGGATGTGGAGATTCAGGGAGCGAAACACCGTTTCATCATTGCCGGGCTCGCCCAGCCGGCCGGAATCTTTCAGGATGACGGACGCTCCAACGTTTTATTGATGCCCCGGAATACTCTGGGGGCGATTTACGCCGCACGGGGCAAGTCCACCATCATTTATTTGAAGCTGAAAAACCCGGCGGAACTCCAACAAACTCTGACGGATCTCTCCCGAAGCTACCGTCGTTATGTGGTGCGCGAACCTTTCTCCAAAGCGGAACTCCTCCAAAACACCAGCATGATTACGACGCCATTTATGCTAATGGTTTCCCTGGTACTTTTGATGAGCATTTTTATTATCTATACCGCCTTTAAAGTGATTATGCGGGAAAGACTTCCGGTAATCGGCACTTTCAGAAGCATTGGCGCTACCCGGAGGACCACCAATACCATACTCTTCGCCGAAAGCCTGCTTTATGGGATCATTGGCGGGATTAGCGGTTGTATTTTGGGAATCGGAATCCTATACGCGATGACCTTACTGATCGCCGGCCGGATGACCGGAATACCCATCAACATCAGCTTTAACATCGGTCAAATGATTGCGGCATTTCTTTTGGCCATCGTTCTGGCAGCGGTCAGCTCGGCAGTGCCGATTATCAAAACCTCAAAAATACCCGTGAAGGACATTGTATTAAACAAGTTGGAGAAGGCCCATAAAAAGAAGCTCTCCCGGGTTCCCCTGGGCGTCGTCATGTTAGTGGCTACGATCATCGTCCCTTACTATACACCCCGGACCCTGGCCTTACCCATCGATATGCTCTGCATGATTGGGGCAATTCTTGCGGTGATCATGTTGATTCCCTATTTTACCGGCGGTTTCATCAAATTGTTCGAACGGATTTATGGCTTGTTTGGCAACGAAGGGGTCCTGGCAGTCAAAAATCTCCGGGGCAACCGGAGCATTCTGAATAATATCTCACTGCTCGCCATCGGCATCTCAAGCCTTTTGATGATCAATACGGTTAGTTTCAGCGTGGAACGGTTAGTGGTCAATGCCTATCGCGATTTTAAATTTGATATCTGGATGGGGATCTGGCCGGCGGATCGCCGGATGGAAAGCATATTACGTACCGTAGACGGGGTTAAAGACGTTTACGGTTTTTATGGAGCCAACAGTGTTGAACTGGCGGACCGGCCGGAACGGATTTACTGGATCAACGGGGTCAACCCGGCCAAGTTTGCCGATTACATGGAAGTCAACCTGATCGGCAATTCCCGGGATCTCTTGGCTGAGCTCGATCAAGACCGGAATATCTTGATTTCCAGCACCTTAAGGGAAAAATACGGGGTTAAAAAGGGCGACTGGCTGACACTTAAGATGAAACGGGGCAATAAGTCCTATAAGATCATTGGGTTTTTCAACTCTGTGATGGAAAACGGCAGTTATGCCCTGATCGCCGAACGGTATCTAAAAACCGACATGATGCTCAGGGATTATTCGGAAATCTTTGTTAAAACCGCCGGAGATCCGGGAGTGGTCGCGCAGGCTATACAAAAAAAGTTCCAACGGCAGCGGCCGTGGTTGATGACCATCCCTGACATGGAGAAACGGAATATGCAGTCCAGCTATAATATGTTCCTGATATTACGCGGTTTTTCGGTACTCGCCATGTTAATCGGGATCATCGGGGTTTTAAATAATCTGCTCATCAGTTTTCTGGAACGGCAACGTTCCTTGGCGGTAATGCGTTCGGTGGGAATGAGCAAACGACAGGAGATCAAGATGATCCTTATTGAATCTTTGACCTGCGGTTTGATCGGCGGCGTCATCGGGGTTTTGGGCGGAATCTTGCTGATTCAGGTCGTACCGCAATTGTGCCAGGCCATCGACCTGCCGTTATCCATCACTTACGCGCCATCCCTGTTTGTATATTCATTAATCGGAGGAATCATCATTACCGTATCCGCCACGATGAGTCCGGCCTTTAAGTCGGCCCGGGCCAACATCATCGAGGCCATCAAATACGAGTGACAACCAAGAGTTGAGGTGAACTCTCTTCATGAAAGTCATCGAAGCGACCGATCTATGCAAAACTTTTACACTGGGCGAAGTCGAAGTGGAAGTATTGAACCATATCAATCTGACGATTGATGAGGGTGAGTTTGTGTCCATCATGGGCCCGTCCGGTTCGGGTAAAAGCACCCTGCTTTACCTCATTGGCGGGCTGGATAAGCCGACTACCGGAAGCATTAAAATCAAGGGAACCGAACTCTCCAGCATGAAAGATGCCGAGGAGAGTATCATGCGCCGTCGTGATTTAGGATTTGTCTTTCAATTCTATAACCTGATCCCCAATCTCAATGTGGAAGAGAACATCATGCTCCCCATCCTGCTTGATGGAAAAAAGATGCGTTCTTATAAAGAACGGCTGGATGAGGTTTTAGAAATTGTAGGCCTGACGGACCGGCGGGAGCATACGCCCCGGGAACTCTCCGGGGGACAACAACAGCGGGTAGCCATTGCCCGTGCATTAATCAACGAACCCGATATCATTCTGGCGGATGAACCCATCGGTAATCTGGACAGTAAAACCGGAACCGAAGTGATGAAACTCTTGAAACAAATCAATCGTGAACATGGCAAGACCATCGTTCAGGTAACTCACTCCGAGGAAGCAGCGGGGTACGGAGAACGAATCATTCATGTTCGCGACGGAAAGGTATGGGAGTCATGAAAAAAATTTGGATTTTCGGCGGTTTGGTAGTTGCGGTCCTCATGGTCGGCTTGGTCATATTTCAGGTGCTGGCAAAGAAGCAAGAGAGCAAAGCCGCTGCACCGAAGCCAACTGAGTCTCCAAAAGCGGAACAAAGCGGAGATATTGAGGCTTTCGGAACCGTGAAGGCCAACAATTATAAGGATATTTATCTTGATTTTCCGGCCCGGATAGTCAAGCTCCATGTCACGGAAGGGCAAGGAGTTGCCTTTGGTCAAACGTTGGTGACTTTGGATTTGGTTGATTTCGAAGCTCAGATCAAGAGTAAATCCCTTGAGTTAAACAATGCCCGTTACGAGCTGGCTCAAGCGGAAAAGAATGAGCAGGAGGCCGCCGAGGTTTATGCCCGGGCCAAGCAGGATCTGGTAGCTCAGGAGATTTCCAACAAGCGGGATAAAATCACTTTGCTCACCTCGGAATTGAACCGGATGCAGTCCAAATTGAATCAAAGCTATATGAAGGGCAATATCATTCAATCGGATCTTAAGCATGGAGTCGTCTACGAGTTGGGATATACCGCCGGCGATCCGGTGAGCGTCGAGAAGAAGGTATTGACCATCGCGAGCTTGGATAATATGGTAGTTGATGCCGATGTTCCCGAGGAATTCATCAAGGACGTGCGGATCGGAGCCAAGGTCACAATCTTGCCGGCCGCGGACAATGACCGCAAATATGAGGGTAGAGTGATTAAGATCGCCAATATGGCCTTGACGCAAAACGGCGAGACGGTCATTCCCGTGGAAATCTCCATCGTGAACAGCGATGGCTTCCTGAGACCCAACTTCAACGTGGATGTGACGATTGAGAAATAACAAAAGCCCATTGGATTGAAGGTTCCGTCCTTGAGTGTCCTTCCAAACAACTAAATATTAGGGCTTATAAGCC
>DASVMB010000488.1:0-1916 GCA_036384575.1 Bacillota bacterium | reverse complement strand
ATGTTTAAGATCGTGGCGCCTGTGGCGAAACCGGCCATCATCACCACGGCCATCATGACCTTCATCAATAACTGGAACGAGTTCATCATGGTAAATACCTTCATCCGTACCGACAATCTGCGAACCCTGCCTTTTTCGGTTTACAAGTTCACCGGGGAGTATGTATCGGATTACGCGGTCCAATTCGCCTGTATGGTCTTTGTGGCGTTACCCTCCCTGATTATCTACTTATTATTGAATAAATATATTACCGAGGGTGTGACCGTAGGAGCCATCAAGGGTTAGATGTCAGGCAAAGGGGAATTACCAATGAAGCAGATTCAATGGGTTTATACCAATCAAAGGGAGCAATGGGTTCCCGGCAGGAAGTTTCACCGTAGTGAGCAGGGCGAGGCCAATCTGGCGATAGTGGATGAACCCCATCCCGAATGGATGGGATTCGGTGGTTGTTTCAACGAACTTGGCTGGCAGGCGCTTCAGGCGCTTGATTCCGATGCGCGGCAAGAACTTTTGCGGGACTTATTCGAGCCCGGCTACGGATGCCAATTCAACTTCTGCCGGGTGCCGGTGGGGGCGAGCGATTATGCCTCCTCCTGGTACAGCCTGAACGAGACCGAAGGTGACCTGGGGATGGAGCATTTCTCCATCGAACGGGACCGGCAAAGTTTAATCCCGTATATTCAAAGCGCCCAAAACCTTTGCCCCAGCCTTAGACTCTTTGCTTCACCCTGGTCCCCGCCGACCTGGATGAAATACCCTCGCGCCTATAATTTCGGGACGCTTATCTGGGAGAGGCCGGTTTTAGCGGCTTATGCCCTCTATCTCTTGAAGTTTGTCCAAAGTTACGCCGCGCTTGGGATCCCTATTCAACAACTGCACGTTCAGAACGAACCGGTTTCGGATCAGAAGATTCCTTCCTGTATCTGGACAGGGGCCCAACTACGGGATTTTATCCGCGATTATCTGGGGCCGCTGTTTGAGAAGCACCGGGTTACCACCGAGGTTTGGCTGGGAACCATCAACGGGCCCGAGGTTGATGAACGTTATCTCCGTACGACTTATAATGATTACGCCAATTTGGTGTTGAGCGATCCTCATGCCAGAAAGTACATTGGCGGCGTCGGATATCAGTGGCGCGGTAAATATGCGGTGCAGCGGACCCGGCAGGGCTGGCCGGAGATCCCCGTCATTCAAACCGAGAATGAGTGCGGTGACGGCAATAATTCTTGGGAGTACGCAGCTTATGTTTTCGATCTTTTTTACCACTATCTGACCAACGACGTCATTGCCTATGTATACTGGAATATGGTTCTGGAGACAGGCGGCGAAAGCACCTGGGGTTGGCAGCAGAACTCCCTCGTTTCCGTCGATCCGAAAACGGGCCGGATTACCCGGAATCCGGAATATTATATCATGAAACATTTCTCCAAGTTCATCCACCCCGGCGATCACCGGTTGGGACTGGTGAAACCCTGGTCTGCCAATGCGGTCGCCTTTCGCTCGGCTGCGGGAAGGACCGTGGTGATCCGGAATCCCTTTGGCGACCAGGCTCTGCTCTGCTTGGCAATAGATGATGCGGTTTACAATTTTGAATTACAGCCTCACTCCGTCAACTCGATCTTGATCGCGGATTGAGCGGGACCAAAAGCTAACATGAAAGGGTGAGCCGTCGTGATTCGAGAACCCCTATCCAAGCAAGAAGTGATTCAAGCCATCGAACGGAAAGGCGGTACCAGGATCCCGTTGGTTTTTCATAAATGGTGGGGGAAGGGTCTCGAGGCCAAGTACGGAACGGCATTAGAAACGATTGGCGCCGCGATTCCCGAAGACATCATGGCGGTATTCTATCGCGACCCCGGGGAGGATCGTTCTTTCAACAACAACCCATCCTACCGGTGGGGGTATCGCGATGATTA
>DASVMB010000487.1:0-7639 GCA_036384575.1 Bacillota bacterium | reverse complement strand
CGGTGAATAAGTCCCGCCAAACCTTGAAAGTAAACTCCTCCGCTATTAATTCTACTTTAATTCGCTCAAATTTATCATATTCCTGCAAAGCAGATCGTAAAAGTTCCTTCTCTGCTTCAAAAATGGCTTGCTTTAATGGTGAGGCCTCCGCACCCTCTATATTTCCCCAAAAAACCCCATTCTGTTCATTCGATTCTTTAGTATAACTCCTATTATCGTTCCTATCCAGATCCGGAGATTTTTTCCTGTGACCTTGCAACCATTTTCGCAGCTCTTCAAAGATGGCTGTCTCCGAAACGCCAATTTCCCTGGCGAGTTGCCGGATATATTCCTCACGGGTGATATTATTCTCGATCCCCCCCAGAACAGGCAGGATACTCTGTACTGCCTGAGATTTACCTTCCGGGGTAGTTAAATTATATTCTCGTAACGCCAAACTAATTTTGAAATCGGTTAAATTTTTGGCTGACGCCACCAAATGATTAAAAGCATCTGCTCCCTCGGACTTGATAAAGGAGTCCGGATCGTCCCCGGGAGGCAGGGCAAGGATCCGTACCCTAAGCCCCGCTTCTTCCAATAGTTCCATTCCGCGGACCGTTGCGTGCTGACCGGCGGCGTCGGCGTCATAAGCCAAAACCACTTCGTCAGTGTAGCGCTTGATCAAACGGGCTTGTTCATGGGTGAGCGCCGTTCCCAGCGAGGCAACGGCTTCCCGGATTCCCGCCTGGTGGGCTTGGATTACGTCGAGATAACCTTCCATGATAATAGCCTGATTCTTTTTCCGAATATAGTCCTTGGCAAGCGACAAGCCGTATAAAAAGGACCCCTTACGAAACAGCGGCGAATCCGGCGAGTTCAGATATTTGGGAAGCGGCCTTTCCGCCGCGGTCCGTTCCGCCTCGACAGTTTCCTGCCCCGGGTCTGTATTCAAAGAAGCACTTCCGGAATCCTGCATCAGGGTATGTACCGGTTCTTCGAAACCCGAGGGGGGAACATTGGTTGCGATAATGCGGCCTCCAAAACCAATGATACGTCCCTTGGGATCACTGATTGGAAAAATGACCCGATCCCGAAATCTGTCATAATACCCGCTTGCGCCGAAGCCAACCAAGCCCAGCTCGGCAGCTTGTTCCAGCGGAACTTGTTTTTTTCGCAAAATCTCGGTTAAGCTATGCCATCCCCGGGGCGCGTATCCCAGAAGAAACCTATGCCGAGTTTCGGAGGTTAGGCCGCGTTCCTCGAGATAGAGCCGTCCCCGTTCACCAATGGTTGTTTTTTCGAGGCACTGGTTGAAAAAAGCCGCTGCCAATTGGTTAATCCTATAAAAATATTCCCTGCGGCGATCAACCTCTGTGATCTGGCGCTCCTCCGGCCATAAAATACCGGCCCGATCCGCCAAAAGATGGGCCGCATCGATGAATTCAAGATTTTCCATCTTCATGATGAAACTGAAGACATCTCCGCCGCTGCTGCAACCAAAACAGTAATAGAACTGTTTGGCCGGATTTACGTTAAAAGAAGGCGTCTTTTCGGAGTGGAACGGGCAGAGACCAACCAAGGACCGTCCGGAACGTTTTAAAGTCACGTATTCGGAGATCACAGCGACAATATCGTTTTTTTCCTTAATTTCCTTATATAGTTCCCGATTCCGATCCAGCTCCATGATCTCACCCGCTCTTGCCAAAAACTGTTTCCCATATTTTCCCGGTTTCGTTAAAAAATCCGGCATGCAAAATGACTCTTCATAAAAAGATAAAGCATAGGAAAAAAAAACGCCCTTAGGGCGTTTGTGTTACCAATCCTTTCGGCGTGAACTTAAACAGCTTCACCACACCCCGTTCCCCGAGCTTTCCCATATCTTTTCCGTTAAAGCTCAAATTTACACCCGCGGGATTGCCCAGCCGGATCTCCAACTCCCGTTGCGCAGTCCAGAGTAACTTGGGGGATGAAGGATCAATGGTTGTACCATCGCTGGTATACAAATATACGCCGTCGGCTTTGACACTGACCCAAACTGCTTCCTTGAAACTGGCATAAACCGCTATTGGGGCCGGTAAAAGCTGTTTATTGATCCGGCCTTGTGAATCCTCAACCGGTTGTTCCGCCGGTTCCCCGGAGACAGCTTCTTCTTCCGTAACATAAGGGGTATTATTGAAAGAAGGGAAAGCAAAGAAACTGATGATAATTAAAGAAGCGATCAGCACCGCCACGATCCCCAGGTATACTTCTTTGGACCAGTTCAGATTGATAACCGGGGTGTTTTTGTTCTGAATCGCCTGTTCAAGTTGGACCTTACGCTGTTGTTCCTCCTCCTGTGCCTTGAGTTCGTAGTATTTCTTTAAAATATCCTGCCCGTCAAGGCCGAGTGCAGTAGCGTAATTGACTAAAAAACCCTTGCGGTATACTTCACCCGGAATGCTTTCAAAATCACCTTTATCAATTGCTTCCAGATACCTCAGGCTGATCTTGGTCGATTCCTGAACCTCTTTTAGGGAGATATTCTTCTCTTCACGAACCCGATGGAGGTATTCTCCAATCTCTTTCAAACCCCAGACCCCCTTGAAATGGGTTATAGCTTATGATTTCAAGTTAAAGATGTCCACGGATCAACCGGAACAACCTGTCCCAAAGCTCTTGAAGCTGAATCTTGTGGCACGGAACACATCCGCAGGAAATGGCTCATAAGCATATGTATATATTCGAGTTAATCAGGACAGTTCCTTCCTCAAAGATCAAAATTACTGATCTTGGCTTCGTTTCCTAATCTCCTCCATCTGACGGGCGGTAATAAATACCTCCCGCGGCTTACTGCCCTCGTAAGCACCGATCATGCCCTTGGACTCCATCATATCCACCAGTCTTGCCGCACGGGCATAGCCAATCCTTAACCGCCGCTGAAGTATGGAGGCAGAAGCTTGACCGTAGTCAACCACAATTCGGACTGCATCCCAAAAAAGGTCATCCGCTTCCGCATCAATCTCATCTTTCTTCTCCGGCACATTGACAAACTGTTCCTGATACTTAGGTTCGCCTTGCTCACGCCAGTGCTTGATCACCGCCTCGATCTCCTTCTCCGTGACTAAAGCCCCTTGAATCCTGCGGGGTTTCATCGCCCCTACCGGTGCGAAAAGCATATCGCCCCGCCCCAGTAAGCGTTCTGCCCCTACACTGTCCAGGATGGTTCTGGAGTCGATCTGCGAAGAAACAGCAAACGCAATCCGTGAAGGAATATTGGCCTTGATAAGCCCGGTGATTACATCGACCGAGGGGCGTTGGGTAGCGACCACCAAATGGATTCCCGTAGCCCGGGCCATTTGTGCCAAACGGCAGATGGCATCCTCCACCTCTACCGGAGCGACCATCATCAGATCGGAGAGCTCGTCAATGATGACCACGATCACCGGGAGCGCCTCGGTTTCGGGCACTTGCTGGTTATATTTATCCAGATCCCTCACCCTGGCTTCGGCAAACATCTTATAGCGCCGTTCCATCTCATCGACTACCAGTTTAAGAACTCCGGCCGCCTTTTTGGCCTCGGTGACCACTGGGGCCATCAAATGAGGAATCCCGTTATACATCGAGAGTTCAACCATCTTGGGATCGATCATGATAAACTTGACTTCATTGGGAAAAGCCTTAAAAAGGATGCTCATGATCAAAGTATTGACACAAACGCTTTTCCCGGAACCAGTGGCACCGGCGATCAATAAGTGCGGCATCTTGCGCAAATCGGTGACAACCACTTCCCCGCCGATATCCACCCCCAGCGCGAAGCTGAGCTTTCCTGAGTTCCAAAAGGTCTTGGAGTCGAGAATATCCCGGAAGGTAACTACTTGGGCCTCCTGATTGGGGACCTCGACGCCAATGGCTGCCTTGCCCGGAATCGGCGCTTCAAGCCTAAGTCCTTTGGCCGCAAGCGCCAAGGAGAGATCGTCAGCCAGATTTACAATTTTGCTAACCTTGACTCCCGGGGCCGGTTGCAGGTCGTAACGGGTGATCACCGGACCAAAGTGCGTCTCGATCACTTTAGCCTGGACACCGAAACTGTTTAATGTCTCTTGGAGCTGGCGGGATTGATCCAGGATCCGCAAATCTTTTTTGGCCTTGAGTCCGGAGGGTCCAATCAAATTGGCTTCAGGCAGCCGGTAGGGGCCGGAAACAGTATTAATCTTGACCGGAGAGGTTTGGCCCGGAGCAGCGTTACGGGTTTCGATCCGAATTTCCGGGGTCTTCCGAATCTCCGGAACATCTTCCGGTTCGACCTTTTGCTGTTCCTTCTCTTTCAACATATGCTGCAATGTGTTCAACACCTGGCTCTGACGGCGTTCCTTGGCCGGAAATGAAATCAGATTATTCGGATTTTTTGTCGCGGCGGCGTGATCGATCTCCATTTCATCCGGGCGAAACTTAGGAGTCCCGCTTGCCGTGGCGGCCGTCTCGGCCGGTTCCGGTTCCAGCTCTCGAAGTTTTCGATGGATCTTCACCCGGCCTCCCAGACCAAAGATCACCTCGATCAGCGGCCGGTCCAAGGCTAAAATTGCGGCAATGACCAGCCAGATAAAGATAAAGATCCCGGTACCCCAATTACCGAACCAGGCTAACAGGTGCCAGGCCATAAAATTTCCGATTACACCCCCACCTTCGATAACCGATGCGCCGACGTTGGAAGTGATCTTAACCCCGCTACAGATATGCATAATTAACAAGGCCCAGACAAATAAAAGAAACAGCGCGATAAAATGGCGGGTCAGGCGTACCCCGCGCCGCCAGCGTAATAATGACCAACCGATGATTGCCAGGAAAAATACGGGGATGATGGCGCCGCGGCGACCGAAGGCATAAAACAGGCCTCGCTTCAAGATTTCGCCGATAGAACCGGCGCTCTGAAATAAGATTGAAACAAAAGACAGTAAAGCCAGACCGATTAATAATACCCCGGTAATCTCAAAGCGCTGCTCAACAAGGCGATCATCCTTGGGTTCGGCTTCTTCCTGCGGTTCTTCTATTGGTTTATCTTTCGACCCGGCCATTACTCCTCACCCTCTTCCAGTATTACCACGGAAATGTTGGCGGAATGCGCCGCGACCCGTTCAAGATTACTGAGGATCTCGACATAGACAACACCCGATCCCGGCCAGCATTTACCCTGGTTTAACCGGTGAATATGGTTTTGTTGCAACTCCTCTTCCAATTTATCAATGTTAGCTTCGCGGGTTTGTATCTGCTTGGCGAGTTCCAGATTGTTTTCACGGAGAGATTGACATGCCTTGGAATAAACATCCATCGTTTTACCGAAGAACAATTCCATCTCGTTCAGTGCAATCTCCGAGAAAGGCAGTTGCTCCTGATGTTTCTTCTCAGCCAGATTGGCGATATTGTTGGCATGATCCCCGACCCGTTCAATATCACTGACAATATGCAGCAGTCCCGCCAGCCGATGGGATTGCGATTCGGTCAGTGAATTTTGAGATAACAACGCCGAGAGGTAAAATGTAATCTGTTCCTGCAAGTCGTCGACGATAGTCTCATCCCCGGCAATACCGGCGATGAGATGAACCTGGCCTTTTAAAAAGGAAAGTCGTGCCGATTTCAACATTTCCAGGGTGATCATTGCCATCTGATTGATTTCATGGCAAGCCAGGATAAGAGCCAATGCCGGGCTTTGCAAAGCCCGGCGATCCAAATAGGTTGTGCCGCTAACCCCAATCTTCCCTTTCTCGGCAAAAAGCGAGAAACCGAGTTTGGATGCCATAAGGCTGACGGGAAGCCAGATCAAGATCACACTGGTATTAAAGAGAGTGTGAGCCATCGCCAACTCCCAAATATTAAACCAACGGCCTGCGGCAAAAGCCGGAACCTGCCAGCGGAAGACCGCTACCTCGAACCATTGAAATGCCGAGCCTAATTCGGAGCTAACTGCGTGAACCCCTGAGATCGCGATGGGTAATAGAGCCAGCCAAAAAAGGGCGGTTAAAAAGTTAAACGTGAAATGGAGCCAGTTGGCTTTTTTCGCAATCGGCAAACGGTCCAGGCCTACCAACATATTGATGATGGTCGTACCAACGTTGGCGCCGATGATGATGGCGAAAGCGCCACCGATAAGTGACGGAGAGAATAATGCCGTTACACCCACAATCCCTTGGACCAAGACAACCACTGTGTTGCTACTGCGCAGCAGTGTCGCCAGACTCAAACCGATCAGAAAACCCAACCAGGGATTGGCGAAAGCCGACTTAATCAAACGGGCCGCCGTGGGATCGAAGGCTAACACTTGAAATGCCCGATGAAACAGTTCAAAACCGATATACATCAGGGCCAGATTGAAAATAACCTGTCCGAGATAGTGCCAGTTTCGTTTCTTGCCATAAAAATTCATGGCATATCCGATAAATAAGAGCAAGAAAGCGAAAGCGCCGATATTAATCGAGATCAACTGAGCGGTTACGGTAATTCCCAGATTCACGCCGAGCATCGTCAGGACTGCGGGAAGTAAGCCCAACAGTCCCGCATTCACCAAGCTTGAAATCATTCCAAAAGTCAGCACATTGCTCTGTAGAGCCGCGGCAATTCCAATTCCCGTGCCTACGCTGGAAAGGGGCTCGGTGGCCTGGGTCTCCAAAACTGCTCTGATCCTCTCTCCGGCCATCTTTTGGACCCCGTCACCAAACCGGGAGATGGCATACAAAAAAATACCCATCGCACCCGCTAAGCTCAATAAGCCTTCGACGACTGACGTCACTCTATTTTGCCTCCTAATGAAATATGCAAAGTTACGATTTTCACGAAAGTACTTATATTTTCCGGAAAATTTCCAAGAAATCTTGAAATACAAAGGCTTCCCCTATTCTCCGCGGAAGGAGAGAGATGATGGTGAAACCTCCATTTATATTCTCGAACCTTCAGGCAATTCCTGCAGTCTTTGACATTGATTGCTTTCGACTGCCGGTTATAAACGTCCAAATCCAGAGGTTTTTTACTTGCCGGTTATATCCTTTTTCAGTATAACGTAACTCAAGGAAAATAAAAACCCCCTTTTCGGGGGTTCATGATATTGACAGGATTGAGCCTGGTTGCCATTTGGGATTTAAAAAGTCGCGCGGGTTCGTACTGATCAACCGCTGGATCCGATATTCCCCGCCCGGCTGTTGTTCCACCAAGAGATCGATCCCATCCCGCCGGATCATGATGGGGGAGGGGAGACTGGACACACCGATCCCGGTGGATTCCTCCTCGACAAAGATCGCCTCCATGGGTACGATAGTGTACAACATCATTGCAACCCCTTCCGCCCCGCGCCGTACTTGAGTTCGACGATTTCATCAAGCTTTTTCAAGGCTTGGCTAATACCGCCGACTTCATTGATTAAACCACAGGATACCGCATCCTTCCCTACCAGCACGGTACCGATATCCCGGACCAGATCACCGGTCTTGAACATCAATTCTCGAAAACGTTCCTCCGAGACCTTGGAGTGATTGGTTACGAATTTAATCACCCGGTCCTGCATCTTGTCGAGGTACTCGTATGTTTGGGGAACCCCCACCACAAGCCCGCTTAACCGTAACGGATGAATGGTCATGGTAGCCGTTTCCGCAATAAAACTGTAATTGGTTGCGACAGCTATTGGTACCCCGATAGA
>DASVMB010000486.1:0-5342 GCA_036384575.1 Bacillota bacterium | reverse complement strand
TACTATTGGAATCAAGATAGGGATGGTCGATCTGATATGGATCTCCGGTCAGGACGATCTTGGTCCCTTCACCGACCCGTGTAATGGCGGTACGAATTTCGTGGGGTGAGAGGTTCTGAGCCTCATCAATCAGGAGAAACTGGTTGGGAATACTCCGTCCCCTGATATAGGTGAGCGCCTCCAACTCCAGAATGTTCAAATCCTTCATACTGTTCACCAATTGATCGATCTTTTCGTTTTGGTCCCGGTTACTGAATAGAAACTCTAGATTATCGTAGATCGGCTGCATCCACGGGCGTAGTTTTTCGTCGATATCCCCGGGAAGATACCCGAGATCGTTGCCCATAGGGATTACCGGCCTTGAAACAGCTAAACGCCGGTACTTTGATTCCTCAACTACTTTCTGGAGTCCGGCTGCCAGGGCGAGCAAAGTCTTACCGGTCCCGGCCTTGCCTATCAGCGTTACCAACCGGATATCCTCATCCAATAAAAGTTCCAACGCAAACCGTTGCTCTTTGTTCCGAGGTTTTAATCCAAAAGGATCCGTGTTGCCGTAACGAAGCGGCACCAGCCGGCCACCATTTAAATGCCGCGCCAGTGCCGATTTGGAAGAACCGAAGGCATCCTCCAAAATGATCATTTGGTTAGGAAAAAGCTCCATCTCCGGAAGGTCAAGACTGCCGGCGCTATAAAAACGATCAATCTGGGCCGGTTCTACCTGGACAGTACGAATCCCGGTATATACTTCTTCGATATCGATCTTGTCGGTCTCGTAGTCCTCCGCCGCGATTCCCAATGCATCAGCCTTGATTCGCATATTGATATCCTTGGTGACCAGAACCACAGGCAATGCTGAACTATTTTTTAAAGCCGAAGCGACGGCAATAATCCGGTTGTCGATCTTGGTCCGGTCGAGAGCCGGCGGGAGGTTGTTGACCTCCTGATGATTAAGTTCCACTCGAATGATACCCCGGTTCTCCCCGAGACTCACTCCGTGGTCCAAATGTCCCTTTTCACGTAATTTATCTAAAAAAGCCGAGACCCAACGGGCATTCCGGCCCACTTCATCCTGGCGTTTTTTATGACCGTCAATCTCTTCAACCACCGCGAGCGGGATGATGATATCATTATCCTGAAAAGCGTTTAAAGCTTGGGGATCATGAACTAAAACACTGGTATCCAAGACAAAAACCTTCTTCAACAGTAGACCCCCTATCGTGAAATGATGGTCGTACCGAAATCAAGACCTGAAACGATCACGTTGGAATCGTCGGATTCCAGGATTTTTACGGGTTGTTTGGTATAACCATCTCCTTTCATGACGCGGACGATTGTTTGGCCGTTTTTGATAACAGCCCGTTTCGGTATTACGATCCCGGTCACCCGGCGGTAAACCAGGAATACCCGCAAGCGGCGATCCGGCAGTAAGCTCCGGTCCAATTGACTATCATCGAGAGCAACCACCAGGTCCGATTTGGCGTTTCCGGACGGTAAAGTCCAGACCCGGTTAATAATTACTTTATTCAACCCCGCCGCGTTTTTAATCCACCAGCTTTGACCGATTTGGGGAATTCCAGTCCGTCGGGTATCGGGTTGAATGATAACGACTTGCCTAAAGGGGTTAATGATTTTGGCGACCGTATCACCCGCAGTTACCTTCGTTTTGGTCAGCCGCACCCGATAATTCCGCTTGAAGTCATCGGGCATTAACTGTAGAATTCGCTCCGGGCTCAATTTTCCCTCCCAGCCATCATGAAGAAAAAAACAATAACCGGGAACCGGTGCGGAAAATATTACCGGTTGGTCCAGAAGATTCCTGGATAATTCAACAGACAGCTTCTTTATTTCTGCCTGATTCTCCGCCAGATAGGTGCGAACATGGGCTGATTCCTCATTTAATATTTGTTGCTCCCGAACCGTGCCCAACCGGCTTGCCGATGCTGTTTTACTTCGCCGGAGAGCGGTTTCGATCCGGTTTAACTCCATAGTTTGGCCTTTAATCTCCGTGGTTAACTCCTGCCATCTCGCTTGCAGCTTATATTGTTGCAACGCCTCTTCCCGGGTGACTTGCTCAGTTTCGGGATGGAGGTAAGCAAGAAATTCACCTTCCGGTACTCGGATGCCTGAAGTTATTTCCGTCTCAAAGATGCCGGATATCGGAGCGATAATGCTCGTTTCTTCCCGTAAAAACAAGGCTTCAGTCCAATATCCTTTCTCAATTACACCCCATTTGGCAACAACCGGCCGGAGATTCAGATTACGGACTAAAAGCCATCCAGCTTCAATAATGACGATAAAAAGCAAGATACGGAATAAAACACTGAAATAAATCTTAAACCGGTGATGTTTGGGTGAACCACCTGAAAGCCGATGAGTTTCATTTTGAAGGGCCATGATCGAATCGCTCCGTTATCACGTTTTCCATCATATTCCTTGATGTATTGGACTATTTCGTCATGGCCGGTTTACGCCAGAGCCAGGAGGGAGATAATCCGGCCGTTTGTTCCTTGCTCGGCTCGATATGAATAAAAATCTCCGGATTCACAGACAGTGCAGAACCCGGAAGGAATGATTCGTTCCGGACGAATTCCGGCCTGTTCGAGCAGCCATTGGTTATAATGCACCAAATCGACACGAAACTTTGATCCCGCTTGGTCGCATAATACCGATTGCGGTCGCCGGGCCGCAAATTTCGCGGCCAGATCCGGACTTACCTGAAAACAATTGGAACAAATTCCCGGGCCAAGCGCTACCCAACAATGAGCGGCAATACTCCCGAAAGCCCGGTTCATTTCATCTAAGGCCTTCGGGACAATCCCATGGAGGGTGCCGCGCCATCCGGCATGGACTAGCCCGATGGCCGGGGTCTTTGGATCGTAGATAAATACAGGTAAGCAATCAGCGGTGAAGATCGCCAGTATCAGCCCGGGAGTTGCGGTGATCAAACCATCGGTATCCGGCAGGGCGGTGCCATAGTCCAGCGCACCGGCACCAGCCGCGGCGTTATCGATCACCCTGATCCCGGTACCATGGGTCTGAACCGCAGCGACCAACCGCTCCATATGAAGTCCCAGTGCCTCCAGTACTTTGGTACGCCTTGCCACTACCTGTCCGGGTTGATCACCGGTATGCAAAGCAAGATTACCGCAACTCCGGGTCGAAACCGCCTGAATCAGGCGGTCGTTATTGAACTCCGGGCAACGATAGAATACAAACCCCTGATGTTCCTGGCGGAACCAGCCCCTAGACATCATTACCAACCTCCGGGATCCGGCGACCATATCACAACCCTACCCGCAGCCAGACTCGCCTGGGCATCAATCAACCTCTGATTAGCCGAACCCCGAAAAGGTAAGCTTAAATCTTTCAGTTGCTGCCGGAATGGGCCGTCTACCACCACGGTGGCAATCTCTAAGAGCGCCTGGTTTTCGGGGTGATCCGGAGTATTCATCAGATCTTCCCAGGTAAAACCGGTGTAAACCCATAGATTAAGCCCCAGTTTTCTAAGGTGATTACCTAAAACCGCCGCCGGCCCGGCTTGTAAAAAAGGTTCTCCACCGCTGAAAGTCACACCGGAGATCAGCGGATTTAGTTTAAGTAAGTCGATGAGTTCCGCCAATGTAACCTGACGGCCTCCTGCTGTGTCCCAGGTTTCAGGATTATGACAACCCGGGCAGGCATGCCGGCAACCTTGAAAAAAAACCGTGCTACGGATCCCCGGGCCATCGACTACGCTTTCTGTAGCAACTCCCGCGATGCGAACCGTCGTTTGGGATGCTTGATCTATTAAAAAATTTTCCTTTTCCGATTTCATTTACTTACCTAACTTGTCTATTAATTTCCGCGGGTTATATCTTATGGCTATGCCGTTCACGCAGTTCCGCTTGCTTGGCATCATTAAACCTGTCCACAGTCGAGAGATAACCGGTGATCCGACGGATTCTCCGGATATGGGTAGAACCGCACGATGGGCATTCCTCCTCAATGATGCCCCGGTAGTAACAACCGAGACATTCGTCAATGGGAAAGTTTATTCCGGCGTAACCCATGTTACAGGCGGCCATATGACGAATCAGCAGTTCATAAGCCTCCAGATTATTTAGCGGCGGCGATTGTAGTTCCACATAGCTAATGTGTCCCGCATTGGTCAATTCATGATACGGTCCTTCAATGGCGATCTTGTCAAAGGATGAGACATCAAAGTTCACCGGAACATGAAAACTATTGGTATAGTATTCCTTGTCTGTGACTCCGGCAATAACCCCGAAACGTTTTCGATCCATTGCTACAAAGCGGCCGGATAGTCCTTCCGCCGGAGTGGCGAGTAAGGTGTAGTTCAGATCGTACTCCTCCGCGAAACCATCCACCATCTTCCGCATCTGATTGACGATCTCCAGTCCCAATCGCTGAGCTTGAGGATCCTGGCCGTGATGGCAACTGGTCAGAGCGGTTAAGGCCTCTGCCAGGCCAATGAAGCCGATGGACAGGGTACCGTGTTTGATTACAGGTGCGATGGGATCTCCGGGTTTCAATTGATCCGAATCCAGATATAACCCTTGACCCATTAAAAAAGGCATGTCCTTCACTTTGAGACGGGCTTGAATTCGGTAACGATGATACAACTGCCGGGCCGCCAAATTCATCACCCGTTCCAACTCGCCAAAGAAGATCTCCAGATCCCCTCCTGCCTTGATGGCGATCCGGGGCAGGTTAATGGTTGTAAACGAAAGATTACCCCGGCCATCGGTAACGGCGGGGCCGCGACGATTAGCCATTACCCGGGTCCGGCAACCCATATAGGCTACCTCGGAACCGTAGGCTTCGTTAAATGTGGCATCCATAAAGGAAAAGGTGGGATTGAGCCGTTGGGTCGAGACACGCATCGCGAACTTAAAGAGATCGTAATTGGGGTCTTGCGGCTCAAAGTTAATACCCTTTTTCAACCGGAAAATAATGTTGGGAAAGATTGGCGTTTCACCATGGCCTAAACCTTTTTCATACGCAAGCAGCAACGCCTTGGTTACCTTGCGGCCGTCCGGAGTGGTATCACATCCCAGGTTGAGGCTGGAGAAGGGAACTTGCGCCCCTGCCCGGCTATGCATGGAATTGAGATTATAAATCAAGGCTTCCATGGCTTGATAGGTTTCGTCTTCCGAGGCACCTGCCACATACGGGGCCATATCCCGATCAAAAAATGCAAATGATTGGCCGCCGTGCATATCATTCTGTGAACTTTGCAAGATAATAGCAGCCAAAGCCGTGGCCGATGAGGGACGTTTGGGAGGACGAATGTAACCATGGCCGTTATTGAAACCACTCTCCAGAAGTTTTCCCAATGGAAT
>DASVMB010000485.1:0-4022 GCA_036384575.1 Bacillota bacterium | reverse complement strand
CGTTACAGATATAGATCTTTAACGCCCCGGAGTTACGAATGGCCTGGGCGACTTCACAGACGAGTAAATTTGGGATAATACTCGTATAGAGACTCCCGGGTCCAAGAACAATCAGATCCGCATCTTTGATGGCAGCTATCGCTTCCGGAACAGGCATGCAATTCTTCGGTTCAAGCGTAATCCGGCGGATCGGTAGCTTTAATTTCGAAACGTTGGATTCTCCACGGACGATTTCGCCATTCTCCAATTCCGCGTTCAAAGTGACATCAGCTAATGTCGCCGGGAGAACCCGGCCACGGACAGCCAGAATATTACTGGACTCCTTGATGGCCACCTCGAAATCACCGGTGATTTCAGTCATGGCCGCCAAAAAAAGGTTCCCGAAACTATGCCCCCCAAGCTCCGAATCTCCGGTGAACCTATATTGCATCAACCTTTCCATGAGTGGCTCCAAATCTGCCAAAGCCACCAGACAGTTACGAATATCCCCCGGCGGTAACATCCCGTATTCCCGGCGTAACCGACCAGAACTGCCGCCATCATCGGCCACAGTAACAATCGCCGTCAGATGGGAGGTTATTAGTTTTAAGCCACGTAAGATCGTGCCAAGTCCGGTTCCACCCCCGATGACAACTATCTTTGGACCTTTAACATTACCGTTTTGGTTGCTTTTCACCCAAGACGTGGCATCTCACCCTTCCCGATTGAGTTGGTAATTCATTCACCTATTTGGTTGGCGTTTCAGGTTGCGACAGGTGCGGAATATCCCGGTGATCGACCACAACCCGATATCCCTTGGTTCGTAAGAAATCTCCCAATTTATTGGCGATGGTCACCGAACGGTGTTGCCCCCCGGTGCAACCAACCGCTACAATCAGATTGGATTTGCCTTCTTTCACATATTGGGGTGCCAAAAAATCCATGAAATCGTAAAGCCGGGATAAAAACTTCAATGCCAAAGGCCATTTCAAAACATAATTGGCCACTTCAGGAAAGTTCCCGTCCAAACTTCGAAGCGAATCGACATAATGGGGATTCGGCAAAAAACGGACATCAAAAACCAGATCGGCATCAAGCGGGATCCCGTTTTTAAAGCCAAAGGAAACCACCGTGATCAGCATTCTCTCCTGTTCAGGCTGGTCCATATAATGCTGGTTGATAAGTTCCCGCAGGCCACGAACGGTTATATCCGAGGTATCCAGGATCATTGTCGCCTTGCCGCGAATCTCCTCCAGCCTTGAAATTTCGGCACGAATTCCTTCAGTTATACCGCCGCTGGCCGACAGGGGATGACGTCGCCGGCTTTCCTTAAAACGCCGTACCAAGATATCCTCCCGGGCCTCCAGAAACAGTATTTCGTAACTTAAACCTTCCTGTTCCAATGTCTCCAAAGCCTCAAAGATATCATCGAAGAAGCTCCCGCCGCGGATATCCACCACCAAAGCTATTCTATTAATCCGGCCATCCGATTGCGCACAAAGTTCCGCAAACTTGGGGATCAAGATCGGCGGTAAATTATCAACACAAAAATAGCCGAGATCCTCAAAACATTTCACAGTTTCGGATTTCCCGGCCCCGGATAACCCGGTTATGATCACAAAGCGAATATTTTGCAACAATCCTGCACCTTCTTCTAAAAATCAGTTTTTTATCTATTCGCTTCGTCCCGATCATTTCCTGCCTTTATTTCTAGTCTAATTTTAAACCCTGCCCGCCTCCGAATCCACCTGCAAATATTTACTTTTGATCTCTCACATTGATCACTTGATCCGGAGTTAACCCCGCCAATTGCGCAGCCTTAACTCCCGCCTCAAGCCGCCCTACTTGCTTGGGATTATGGGCATCACTGCCGATGGCGAACTTTACCCCCTCCTTGGCAGCAGCCTGTACAAAGGCTACCGACTTAATCCCATGCCTGGCATTGATCTCCAGGGCCGTCTCCTTTTTTACACAAGCTCTTGCCAGTTCGGGCGTATCGATACTGATATGCAGCCCCGGATGGGTAATGATATCGATCTCATTCGTATAGACAGCCGCCACGATGGCTTTGGTATTCTCGGTCCGCGCTTTTCGTTTAAGACTTGGACTCAATAACCCCAAAACCCGGCCGCTTACAAAATGAAACCCTTCCGTCAGTGATTTCGGGATGATGGTTGTGTGAAATCCCGCCAGAACCTGATCCAATTGTCTCTGTAACGTCAGAGGTATGTCTAATTCTCCGGAATAGCTTATGATATCAGCTTCAGTTCCCGCCAGAATCTGTAGGCCTGAAAATTCCTCCTGGACCTTCTTGGTTTCGGCCATAATCCGTTGAAAATCTTTCAGATCCGTAGTCCCTAGATGACCCCAGTTGGCCGGGGCATGATCGGAGATACCCAAAATCTCCAGCCCCTGTGCCTTGGCGGCCCGGGCATTGTCCCCAATACTGCCGCTTCCCCGGGAATAGCAGGTATGGGTATGGTAATCCGCATAAACATGCCACATTTTTATCCACCTCGGGTCTATTCTGCCCAGGACCGGGCAGATTAGTTTTTGAGGGGAATAAAAAGAAGGCCTTTTGGGCCTCCTCTTTTATGAGCAAATTTCTTAACGAAGCTTATTCCGCTTTTTGTCGGAGTGCCTCTCCAGCGCCAGCTGAAGGAGGCGATCAATCAGCTCCGAGTAACCGACTCCGCTTGCCTCCCAAAGCTTGGGGTACATGCTGATCCGGGTAAATCCGGGAATCGTATTAATCTCGTTGACATATACGGTCTTGGTTTCGGGTTCAACGAAAAAGTCCACCCTGCCCAATCCTGCGCAGTCTACTGCACGGAACGCCCGAACTGCCAAATCCTGTACCTTGGCGGTCATTTCCGGATTTAGAGGAGCGGGAATCACCAGCTTCGAGTCGTTCAGTATATACTTGGCTTCGTAATCGTAAAAATCGGCGCAGGGAACCACCTCGCCCGGAATCGAGGCCATCGGCTCATCGTTTCCCAATACGCCGCATTCGATCTCCTTCCCCGCCAACATCTTTTCGATAACCAGCCGCCGGTCATACTCGGCCGCCAGATCCATCGCCTTGCGCAACTCCTCCTGAGTGTGGGCCTTGGTTATCCCGACACTGGAACCGAGGTTGGCCGGCTTGACGAAACACGGCAACCCCAGTTCGGCCTCGATCTGCTTAAGTATCCGTTCCGGTCCGCTTTCCCACTCATGCCGGGTGTAAACCAAATAATCCCCGACCGGCAAACCGGCGTCCCGGAAGATGGCCTTCATGACTCCTTTATCCATTCCGGCCGCTGACGCCAGCACCCCGCCACCGACGTAGGGAATATCCGCCAATTCCAAAAGCCCCTGAATGGTCCCGTCCTCGCCGAAAGGTCCGTGCATCACCGGAAAGATGATGTCCACCGCATCTTTGAGGCCGGCCAAAATCCGGCCCTTATTATTTTCGAGTTTTAAAAGGGCAGTATTTGCCGTTGCCTGGGATGAATCATCTGTAAGCATCCGGACCTGCAACTCCTCGCTGGCCACCAGCGGCGCCGGCGACTGCCCCGGTAACCAGGTCCCTTCCTTGGTAATCCCAATCGGATAAACCTCATATTTTTCGCGATCTATCGCCGAGAGCACCGCATTGGCCGAAAGTACGGAAACTTCGTGCTCCCCGGAGCGGCCGCCGTAAATCAAACCCACTTTAATTTTGGACTTCATACCGAATCCCCCGCTTTTTCAAATCTGTCAATAGATGCTATTTCTTGATCGGGACGGAGATTCCTGCAGATTGCAAAAGAATTGGCAACAGGGAATGGGTAACCGGCAACAGGGGAACGATCTCCTAATATGATTTGGACTTTAACTGTTTCCTATTGCCCGTTGCCTGTTGCCTTACACCTTACGCCTCTTTCAGTTCTTTTCGAATCTCACGATACTGTTCCGGGGTAATCTCACCCTTCACCAACCGCTCCTTGGCAAGGTAGATCAGTTGGCTCTCGGAAGGAATATCTTGATCTTGCTCTTTTCGGCGTAGCCGCCGTAATCGC